>CAZKJI010000069.1:0-11456 GCA_964553005.1 uncultured Acinetobacter sp.
GCCTTATTTGGCAATGCATGTGACTCCAAAGTATGCAAATTTAAATGTCATGCCTTATGCCAATCCAAATGCACAGAAAGGTGGAGTGCTTAGCCAGTCCAGTCTGGGAACGTTTGACAATTTAAATAGTATGAATGGTAAGGGCAGTGCCACCGAGGGCGTAAATTATCTGTTTGATACCTTGATGGATCGATCTTTGGATGAGCCACGGGTGATGTATCCTTTATTGGCCGAAAAAGTCAGTTATGATCCTGATGATCTACGATTTATAATTTTCCATTTAAATCCCAAAGCCCGTTTTAATAATGGTCAGCCTGTCACCGCAGATGATGTCAAATTTACTTTTGATACCTACCAGACCAAAGCCAATCTGGGTTTTCAAATGTATTTATCCGATTTGGCAAAAACAGAAGTCATTTCCAAGTATCAGGTTAAATTTATTTTTAAATCCAAGAATAATGTGGAAATGCCGTTGATTGTGGCAAGCCTACCAATTTATTCAAAACAAGATTGGAAAAATAAAGATTTTACTCGGGTTACATTACAACCGATTGTAGGGTCTGGACCCTATATGCTGGAGCGTATTGATGCAGGGCGGAGTATAAGCTATAAACGTAGTCCAAATTATTGGGCCAAAGACTTGCCTGTTAATAAAGGGCGTTATAATTTTGATCGGCTGAAATATGTCTATTACCGTAATTTAGAGATCAGTTTTGAGGGTTTTAAATCCCGACAATTTTATTTATATGAAGAAAAAAATATCCGTAACTGGATGACCGCTTACAATTTTCCAGCGATGCAATCAGGCTGGATCAAAAAGTATAAAGCCCGTTTAGGTACGCCCTTAGATATTCAAAGTCTGGTATTTAATATTCGCCGTTCACCTTTAAATGATATTTATTTACGCAAGGCATTGACTTATGCCTACGATTTTGAATGGCAGAATAAAGCATTATTTTTTAACCAGAATCAGCGTTTACAAAGCTATTTTGACAATACCGATCTGGCGGCGACAGGAAAACCCAGTGCATCAGAATTAAACATCATTCAACCTTTACTGGCACAGCTTGATCCTGTGATGCGACAAGGTGTGTTGGCAGACTGGCGTTATCCTGTCTCAGATGGCAGTGGTTTTAATCGTCAGAATTTACTGATTGCCCAAAAAGTCCTAAAAGATGCAGGCTATGTGATTCGTAATGGCAAGTTATATGATCGACAGGGCAAACCTGTTCAAATTGAACTGTTGATGCAGCAGGAAAATGCACCGCGTGAGCTCATGCCATTTGTACGTAATTTGAATCGTTTAGGGATTCAGGTCAAGCTGAGGCAAGTGGATGTGCCGCAGTATATGGAACGGATTCGCCGTCAGGACTTTGATATGATGGTGATGAAAATGCCACAGACCTTAACCCCAGGTAAGGAACAGGCGCAGTTTTGGAGCAGTCATGCGGCAGATGAGGCAGGGAATTATAATTATTCAGGGATTAAAAACCCTGTGATTGATCAGATGGTTGATAAGGTTGTCGCTGCCAAAAGCCGTGATGAAGTGGTGCGCTATACCCATGTGCTGGATCGTTTGTTGCGGGCAGGCTATTATCAAATCCTGACCTATGGCAAGCCTGAACGCTGGTTTGCCTATTGGGATATTTATCAACAGCCAAAAATAAAACCTAAACTTTCAGTCGGTTGGGAATATTGGTGGGTGGATGCAGATAAAGCCAGCAAACTAGATCAAGCTATCCAAAAACACCAATGAAAATAATCAAGGATATTTAAATGTCGCACTATATTCTGAAAAGAATGTTATTGATGATCCCGACATTATTTTTCATTGTGTTGATTAACTTTATTATTGTCCAAATTGCGCCAGGTGGGCCTGTCGAACAGGCCATTCAACGGATACAAAATGCACAGGGTTTAGGTACAGGAGCAAGCACTTCATCTAGCCTAAGCAACTTGGCGCAATATCAGGGCGCGCGTGGTCTTAGTCCTGAAATGATTGATAAAATTAAAGCACAATATGGTTTTGACCGTCCTGCCTATGAACGCTTCTGGCTCATGATCAAGGGCTATTTAACATTCGATTTTGGTACAAGCTTTTTTAAGGATAAACCTGTTACGCAATTGCTTTATGAAAAACTGCCTGTCACTTTATCGTTAGGGTTGTGGAGCACTTTCCTGATTTACCTGATTGCCATTCCACTTGGCATCAAGAAAGCCAAAAAAAATGGTTTGCTGTTTGATCAATCGACTTCCTTGTTATTGGCTGTCAGTTATGCCATTCCCTCCTTTGTATTTGCCATTGTGTTGATTGTATTTCTTGGAGGTGGCAGTTATTTGCAATGGTTTCCATTACAGGGTTTGGTTTCAGAAAATTTTGCCCAACTTGGTCTATTAGAAAAAGTTAAAGATTATCTCTGGCATATGTGTCTGCCGATTCTCAGTATGGTGTTAGGCAGTTTTGCAGCCTTGACCTATCTGACTAAATATTCATTTGTGGAAGAATTGCAAAAACCTTATGTGCTGACCGCACGGTCTAAAGGTTTAAGTGATCGTCAGGTGCTCTATGGTCATGTCTTTCGTAATGCAAGCTTGGTGATTGTGGCAGCTTTGCCTGAAGCATTGGTCGGGATTTTCTTTGTCGGTAATTTATTTATCGAGATTATTTTTAATCTGGATGGAATCGGATTGTTGGGTTTTGAGGCGATTACCCAGCGTGATTATCCCGTGATTTTCGGCACATTATTTTTATTTACCTTGTTTGGCATGATCCTGCGTTTAATGGGTGATTTGCTTTACCAAGTGATTGATCCACGGATTGATTTTGAAGCAAGAGGTGGAAAATAATGTCCCCCTTAATGCAGCAACGCTTCCATCGTTTTCGACAAAATAAACTGGGTTTTGGCTGTTTTATTGTATTCCTGATTATTTTTATTCTGTCTTTATGTGCAGAATTTATTGCCAATGATCGTCCTTTATTGGTTCGTTATCAGCAGTCACTTTATTTTCCTATATTAAAAGATTATCCAGAAACCACGTTTGGTGGACAATTTGAAACCGCAACTGACTATCAAGACCCTGCGGTCAAACAGTTAATTCAGCAACAGGGCTGGATGCTTTCTCCACCTGTGGCATTTTCCTATCAGTCGCCTAATTTATCCCTTGCCGTGCCTGTACCCTCAAAACCAAGCGTACAAAACTGGCTTGGAACTGATGATCAGGGGCGAGATGTATTTGCCCGAATCCTATATGGTTTACGGATTTCATTAGTATTTGGGCTGGCTTTGACTGTATGTTCGGCTGTCATCGGCATTATGGTTGGGGCAGTACAAGGTTATTATGGAGGCTGGATTGATCTGATTGGGCAACGTATTTTGGAAGTGTGGGGCGGTTTGCCCATGCTGTTTATCGTGATGATTCTGGTCAGTATGTTTAGCCCCAGCGTGTATTGGCTGTTCCTGATTATGCTGTTGTTTGGCTGGACCGAACTGGTTGGATTGGTACGTGCTGAATTTTTACGTGCCCGAAATTTTGATTATGTCAGGGCTGCACGAGCGTTGGGTGTCAGTGATGTTCAAATTATCTTTAAGCATATTTTACCCAATGCCATGAGTTCCAGTCTGTCACAAATTCCGTTTATGTTGACCGCCAATATTGTTGCTTTAACTGCATTAGATTTTCTGGGTTATGGTTTACCACCAGATGCTGCTTCACTTGGGGAGCTATTATTACAGGGTAAAAATAATCTGGATGCACCGTGGCTGGTATTATCAGGTTTCTTTACTTTAGCGATTGTATTGTCTTTGCTGATTTATATTGGGGAGGCGGCGCGTGATGCATTCGACCCAAGACGATAAGCCGTTGTTAAAAGTGCAGCAGCTTTGCATTGCCAATGAAACAGGGCAGACCTTGCTGGATGATTTAAATTTTGAGTTATATCCAGCTCAGACTTTGGCAATGGTGGGCGAAAGTGGTTCAGGTAAATCTATCAGTGCTTTGGCATTGTTGGGATTATTGCCTGAAACATTGAGCGTGAATGGCAAAGTTGAATTAGAAAATATTGATCTATTAAAACTCAGTCAGCCACAATTACAACAGCTTCGTGGTAAACGAATCGCCATGATTTTTCAGGAACCCATGACTGCGCTCAATCCATTGCACAAGGTGGAAAAGATCGTTGGCGAAAGTTTAGTGTTGCAAGGTCTGTCCGAAGCAGAAGCTCAGCAAAAAGTGATCAATTTACTACATGATGTGGGTATTGAGCATGCTCAGCAGATTTTAAAATGCTATCCGCATCAGCTTTCGGGTGGGCAACGGCAACGTGTCATGATTGCAATGGCACTGGCTTTAGAACCAGAGATTTTAATTGCCGATGAGCCAACCACTGCGCTAGATGTGATGTTGCAGGCACAGATTCTGGAATTACTTAAAAAACTGCAACAGAAACGCAATATGGCAATCATTTTGATTAGCCATGACCTCAATCTGGTTAAACGTTATGCCGATCAGGTGCTAGTTCTAAATCAGGGGCAAGTTGCTGAACAGGGCACAGTCACTGAAATTTTTGACCATCCCCAAACTGAATATACACAGAATTTGCTTAATCACGATTTTGGACAGGCTTTGACGCTATCAGCAGCAGAGATTTTATTAAGGCTGAATAATGTCACGGTCAAGTATCCGATTAAACGTGGATTATTCAACCAGATTAAGCACGATAAAGTAGCAGCCGAAGCGATTGATTTGAGCTTAATGCAGGGTGAGGCTTTAGGCATTGTGGGGGAAAGTGGTTCGGGAAAATCTTCTTTGGCTCTGGCAATCGCACGTCTGATCGCCAGTGAGGGAGACATTATTTTTCAGGGCAACGATTTAAATCAATTGAATCAAAAACAACTTAGACCTTTACGAAGTGATTTTCAGATCGTATTTCAAGACCCTTTGAGCAGCTTAAATCCACGTATGACAGTTGAACAGATCATTGGGGAGGGCTTAAAGCTTAGATTAATTTCCAAAGCACTGATCACAACTAAAATTGAAGAGGTACTCAGTAAAGTTGAATTATCAATAGATTCTAAGTATCAATATCAACATCAACTGTCTGGGGGGCAACGGCAAAGAGTCGCATTGGCAAGAGCTTTGGTGTTGCAGCCCAAACTCATTATATTGGATGAACCTACCTCTGCACTGGATCGCAGTACACAGCGTGCCATGATTGAATTGTTACGCCGATTACAGCAGCAAGACCAGATCAGTTACATCTTTATCAGTCATGACTTACAAGTCATTAAAGCACTCTGCCAGAAAATCATGGTGATGCATCAAGCCAAAGTTGTGGAATATCAAGCAACAGCGCTTCTGTTTAACCAGCCTCAAACTGAATATACACAACAGTTGATCACAGCCAGCCAGTACTGAGCATCTTGTAATTAAACTGACATATGGTATTGTCAATTTATCGGAAGAGTGCTTGACATCAACAATAATCAGATTAAATTAGAGTAAATACTCTAATTGTAGCAGAGGATGACCATGAGTCAAATTGCAGACAGTATCCAGATTCGTAACACCACATTTAAAAACCGTATTATCAAAGGTGCTATGAGTGAAGCACTTGCCAACCATGATGGACAACCGAATGACTTGCATATCGGCTTATATGAAGCTTGGGCAAAAGGTGGCTTAGGTTGCGCCATTACAGGCAATGTCATGGTCAATATCGCAGCCAAGAATGAGCCAGGTGTGGTTGCAATTGAAACTGAACGTGATTTGGCAAAATTAAAGCAGTGGGCGGCAGTGGGTAGAAAATACGGGATGGTACAATTGATTCAATTGTCACATCCAGGTCGCCAATGTCCAAAAGGTTTGAATAAGGAAACAGTTGCACCTTCGGCTGTGCCATTTAGCCCAATGCTTGCGACCATGTTTGGCACACCGCGTGAACTGACCCATGATGAAATTCTGGATATTATCCAGCGTTTTGCTAACGCCGCCGCTATTTGTGAAAAAGCAGGTTTTGAGGGGGTACAATTGCATGGCGCGCATGGTTATCTGATTAGTCAGTTTTTATCACCATTGACCAATAAGCGTACTGATCAATGGGGTGGTTCAATCGAAAACCGTACCCGTTTCCTACTGGAAATTTATAAGGCAGTACGTGCAGCCACTTCTGAAAATTTCATTATTTCTGTTAAATTAAACTCTGCCGATTTTCAGCGTGGTGGAATCACAGAGGAAGATGTTATTACTGTATTCAAGGCAATTGATGCTGTGGGTATTGATCTGATTGAAATTTCAGGTGGAACCTATGAAGCCCCAGCAATGGCAGGTGCAAAAGCTGAATCACGTAAAGCCAGCACCATTGCCCGTGAAGCATATTTTCTTGAATTTGCTGAAAAGATTCGCCAGCAGGTATCCTGTAAATTGATGGTGACAGGGGGCTTCCGCACTGTTGCAGGTATGAATGCTGCACTTGAAAGTGGCGCATGTGACTTTATCGGTATTGCCCGTCCATTGGCAGTTGAGACTGATTTAACAGATCGCTTAATTGCAGGCAATGATGTGCGTTATGCGGTCAACCAGATTAAAACAGGTATTCCAATGGTCGATAAAATGGCCATTATGGAAATCATTTGGTATGCAGCGCAGTTTAAAGCAATTGGTCAGGGTAAAAAGCCAAATCCTAAATTATCGCCTTTACTGGTGTTCCTGAATTATGCCAAAGGCAATATTAAGGCAGTAATCAAAGGACAGGTGAATTCACGTAAATCTGCGTAATAATTTAGGGCTCTTCGGAGCCCTTGATCTTTGCTGAATAAAAAAGCCACTGTCTCATTGATGCAGTGGCTTTTTAATATTTGGCGTCCCTACGGGGATTCGAACCCCGGTTACCGCCGTGAAAGGGCGATGTCCTAGGCCTCTAGACGATAGGGACTTCTTGAGGTGGATGTATATTAGGGCTCTGTCACTAAACTGTCAAGAAGATGGGGAGACAGTTTGTTCAAAATATAGCAAAACAGTTCAGCCGTCTTCTGGGTGTCGTATAAGGCGGAATGCGCTTCCTTACCATCAAACTCGATTCCTGCCTGAATACACGCTCGCGCCAAGACAGTTTGACCAAACATGACTGCACTGAGAGTGACTGTATCAAACACGGAGAAGCTATGAAAAGGATTCTGGTTCTTTGTGCCAGTACGGGCAATTGCCGCCTGCAAGAAACCTAAATCAAAGTGGGCATTATGTCCCACTAAAACCGCATGAGTACAGTGTTGTGCCTTGCGAACCTCGTTCAATGATTTGAAAATACGTTTTAATGCGCCACGTTCGTCTTCCGCCATTGCCACACGCATGGGGTTAAATGGATCAATCCCAATAAAATCTAAAGAACGGCGGTCAAGGTTCGCTCCCTCAAAAGGATTGATATGGGCATGAAATGATGGTCCAGGAATAAATTGCCCTTGTTCATCATAGACAATTGGAATACATGCGATTTCCAGAAGTGCATCGGTTTGTGCATTAAAACCTGCTGTCTCCACATCAACAACAACAGGCAGGAATCCACGAAAACGCTGGGCAATCGCAGGAGCTTTGTTTTCTTCTTGTGTCACACTTTTCTCCATTGCAGTGTTTTGCCTGCATGAAGTGGAATAATTTTCTGATTATCAAGATAATCAAAAGACTCGGCAACCGTATTTTCTTCCTTGACCAGCGTGATGGTAGAGGTATTGCGTGGCAACCCATAGAAATCCGCACCGAATATGCTGGCAAAACCCTCAAGACGCTCTAGCTTACCCACTTGGTCAAATGCCTGTGCATACAATTCAATTGCATTTGGCGCACTATAACACCCTGCACAACCACAGGCATTTTCCTTGGCATTTTGTGCATGCGGCGCACTGTCTGTCCCTAGGAAGAATTTTGGATTACCGCTGGTTGCAACTTCCAGTAATGTGGTTTGATGAGTTTGACGCTTTAAAATTGGCAGGCAATAAAAATGTGGCTTGACCCCACCCACCAACATATCATTACGGTTAAACAATAAATGTTGTGGAGTGATGGTCGCGGCAACATTGCGGTCCTGCTCAAGCACAAAATTGGCTGCATCGCTGGTGGTGATGTGTTCCAATACCACCTTTAATTTTGGAAATTGTTTGAGTAATGGTGACAGGATTTCATCAAGGAAACGTTTTTCACGGTCAAAAATATCAACATGGTTGTGCGTCACTTCGCCATGTAACAATAAAGGCACCTGATGTTCTTCAAGCTGTTCAATTACCGCATATACCTTGCGGATATCGCTAACCCCATTGTCCGAATTTGTGGTTGCCCCAGCAGGATAAAGCTTGATGGCATTCACAAATTCAGAGTCTTTAATTTTACGAACTTCGTCTGGAGGGGTATGATCAGTAAAATACAGTACCATGCGTGGATCGAAATTGAGCCCCTCTGGTACATGGGCAAGAATACGCTCGCGGTATGCTAAAGCTTCCTCTACAGTTTTGACTGGTGGAACAAGGTTCGGCATGCAAATCGCGCGTGCAAATTGTTTTGCCAAATCAGGTACAGTGCGTTTTAAGGCTAAACCATCACGCAAGTGTGCGTGCCAATCATCTGGTTGTAAAAGTGTAAGAGTATTCAAGGCGTACTTCAAACTTAAAAATAATACAAATAATAATGCATATAGTGTGAAAATGGTAACTACAATTACGGATAAGTGGTTAACCAAGCACATGACAAAATGTGATTTTGTGTTATTTTTATGCGGCACAAGGATAGAGCATTATAAAAAGAGTATTGAGGATGGATAACCAGTATGATCTTGATCAATTACGGAGATCAAAAGAAGATCTAGAGCAGCTTGTTGCCCAGCATTTTAAATCAAATAACCAGCAGAGCTTACTCCCTAAAAAGTTGGAAGATGAGTTTTGGGCATTCAATATTGACCGAACACGTGTCAATGCTATTCAGTTCTTTGGTCAGGGTGTGATTACCTATACCATTTTTGTACTGTTGATCTTGCCCTCCAATTATTTTGTTCTTCGTGAAAGCCCACATTTTGTTCTCGATTTTATCTATAGCATTTTAAGCTTAATTGTTGTGGCGGCCGCACTGTTTTTATTCTGGGCCTTTTCCCGTTTTAGAAACCTAAGAACTTTTTTTTATCCAGCTGCCTGTACGATTGTTTTTTTTACCATTGTACTGACTTCATTGTTGATGATCGGTGTGTCCAATGTGGTGTTGCAGAACCAGGCAATGGTGCTGGTTGCTTTCTTATACATGCTGGGCTTTATACTAAGTGGTATCAAACCCTTGCATATGTTGTGGATCGGTTCTTTCGCGGCAATTGTTAGCCTGTTTTTTCTTTATTTTTTAAATATTCCCTATGACCTTTTGATGATAGGTCGCACCTTTATTGGAAGCCTGCTTCTCGGTTTTTCCATCAGTGTAATGCTCACCTCTAAAGAGCGAAAGATTTTTATAAAATCAAAAATATCCGAGATTGATGAGAAAATCCTGCGTTTACAGGCCTCGGAACTGCTCCATCTAAGTCAGCACGATGAACTGACCAATGTGTCGAACCGCCGTACTTTTGAGGAAATGTTTACCCATTACTATAACTTGGCATGTAAGGAAAGCACATCCTTGTCTGTGCTGTTTATTGATATTGATTATTTCAAAAACTACAACGATTTTTATGGTCATCAGATGGGTGATCAGGTGATTTCTGAAATCGCAAAATCCATTAAAAGCTCAATCCGCCATATGGATTTTATTGCACGTTATGGGGGAGAGGAATTTGTGGTGCTGTTACCTGAAACTTCTGCCCAAGGTGCCTATGCGGTTGCAACCAATATTTACCGCGCGATTGACCGATTAATGATTGTACATGAGAAATCACTGGTCTCTAATCATGTCACCATTAGTTTGGGCATTACCGTTTTTAATGGTAATCCTAAAATCAGTCAGGATGTTCTGATTGAAACTGCGGATAAAGCATTATATCGAGCAAAGAAATTAGGGCGAAATCAAATTTATTATCAGCAACTTCCTAAAATTGAATAAAAATAGTGATTAAAAAACCGAATATCCATCAAAGAATATTCGGTTTTAATTTACTTGGAATAACCCTGAAATTATTCAAGGAATTTTACGGTTACACCTGAACGGACTTTATTCCCCAAGTCATTGGCATCCCAGTTGGTTAAACGGATACAACCATGTGAGGCGGTCTTGGAAATTAATGATGGGTTTGGTGTGCCATGAATACCAAAGGATTTTTTACTTAAACCAATCCAGATATTGCCCACAGGTGCATTTGGGCCTGGTGGTAAGGTCAGTGGTTTAAGGTTTTTTCCTTGAATAAAGTTTGATGGCGAATAGCTGTAGTATGGATTTTTCGCAACACCGACTACTTTATAGGTACCTGTTGGAGAAGGCGTGTCAGCACTGCCAATTGTCGCAGGAAATGACGCAATCATCTGGTTACGGCTATTAAACAGATAAAGCTGTTTTGCGCCTTTATGTGCCACAATTAAATGAATATCTTCTGGCAAATTATTGCGAACATTCGCAACAATGATTTTTTCACCTGCTTTCTTAAAAGTTGCAGTTGGATTTAATTTTTTGAGGAAACCTTCATCCATATGAAACTTTTCACCCAGCATTTCTGTGACACGAGTGTAGTACAGGCCTTTCATTTTGGCTTGCAGCGCATAATCTGATGGGATTGAGTCTGCATAAGGACCCTTAAAATCAGCATCGGTTGTGGTGTATTCAACATAAGCTGGTTTAGTTTGCTGGGAAACCAGTGCATCCCATGTTTCCTTGGTGAGTTCACCTGTTGGGGTGATGCCATTCATTTGCTGGAATGAAGCAATCGCTTTCAGCGTGTTTTTACCATTGGCACCATCAATCGCACCTGGTGAGGCATGTGCATTGTTCAACATCACATGCGCACGTGCATATACAGGAAATTGACCTTTACCAATATTTTCATACCAGTCAGCTGTATTCAAACTGTCTAAAGTCCATGAAACTTTGACAGCTGGTGCTGTTGTAGTCGTGGTATCAGGTGCATTTTCTAGTTTTTGAGACACTGCCGAAGCAGCTCCCGTATTGACTTGTGGCTCAGAAGCAGCTTGAACAGCAACACTTGATGCGGATTGAGCCATTACACTCGATGCAGCAGAACGCTCGATAGATAATGGATCAATAGGATCTTGAACTGGAGCTGAAATTTTTTTTGGATTTAATGGTTGCTCAGTTGTTGGGGTAGCAAAAGCAACATTAGCAAGAATACAACTTAAACTCATAGCGAGTAATGAGCGAACAAACATGTAATTCAACCTTAAGAATTATTCATATTGAGATATAAGATATTGCAAGTATTACAGAAAATAGAACAGCTTGCAGTAGCAGTTTTGTGTCAAAGCGAAATTTTTATTTTAAAGGTGTAATGT
>CAZKJI010000070.1:0-11322 GCA_964553005.1 uncultured Acinetobacter sp.
TACAAGCAGAATGTCGGCGGTTCGATCCCGTCAGCGCCCACCATATCCCATCATCTTAAAAATCAATTCATTGTAATCACTTCAAGCTTGATTTATCATGTGCCACGATAATCATTCTAATATTGAAGTCGTTTATTATGAAAAATCCATATCAACGCAAGGCTGCGTCGAAATCTCAAAACACAATATCCAATTCACCGCCTAAACAGCTTTATCGTCAGTTCATTGAGAATATTATTGTCCAGCGTCATGTGGTTGCCCTGTACCATGAGGGCTGGGCACTATGTGCAACACCAACAGGGCAACATGCGATGTCCATTTGGCAGAACAAGGGCATGGCAAAGTTAATGATCAAGGACAATTGGGTCAATTATGAGGTTCAGGAAGTGCCCTTGATGGCATTCATTGAAAAGATGATTCCTTTTTTAAAAGAGAATAACACCATATTGTCTCTGGACCTTACGCCTGAGGGGAACAACCTTCTGGTAACTCCCGACTCATTATTACTGGATATCAAGAATTTTCTGTATCAGGTCTATTTACAGCGACCAGACGTTTTTGCTGAATTAAATTTGCCGTTACCGCGCGATATTCGCCTGCATCAATAAGTCTCAAGATATTGATAGGGACAAATCCCATCAATACTCATCCAGTAACCAGCCACTTGCGTAGGCAAAATACTCTCTTAGCCATGCATTATAACGTGTGGCTAAAGGTGTGGTGGCACCCAGCATGCTGATATGGCGATATCCCTGTTTTCGCGCAATTGCCGCAGCCCGTAGAGTGTGAAAATCACTGGTCACGATTGCAATAGGCTGCTGGATATTAATGTGTTGTGCTTTTAATAAAGGCTGACTATTTTTAAGATTTAGCTCAGTGCTGGTGCTCTTGTCTTCCAAAATTATTTGCGAAGCGAGAATATGGTGCTTCTGCTGTAGATAGCTGGACATCACCTCAGCCTCACTTTGGGTTTCCCCAAAATCAATACCTCCTGTCAAAACCAGCTTGGCATCAGGTTGGGCCAGAGCCACTGGTGCAGCTCGATCAAGTCGCTTGGCAAGGGTGGCGGATGGCTGTCCATTTTCTATGCCACTACCCAACACAATAATTGCCCGTACTGGTGGTATGGTCTGGGTTTTTGAATTGTTCTCTGCCAGATAATTAAAAAAATAGCCTAAGCTAATCAACCAGACCCAAAAGCATAACCAGCCAAAGCGCCAAATGGAATGCAGGCGGAAGTGATAGAAAAAGAAACGTTCAATATGATAATAAAAGAATGCATATCCACAGAAAAAAAGGCCAAGCAGCAGTGGAAGCACTGTCCCAATATGAATCTTTTTAAATGCGATCAGTACCGCACCATCAATGAACAGGGCTGAACCGACAAGGACGAATAAGAGACGAAGCCATGAACTGAGTTGCATAATTTGAATTGTGGTCGATTTGAATCGTGCTAAGTGTATGCAAATTTAGGCGAAAGGCAAATTTTGATGCTGTTGCATAAAAAAACGGGTGTTTTCACACCCGTTGTTATTGGGGGAAAGTGAACTACGAGTTAATAGACATCCCGACGATAACGTCCTGCCTGACGAAGTGCATCCACTTTTTCCTCACCTAGGATATCGGTAAGTGCCTGATCCACACCTGAAGCCATGCCATCAATACTGCCACAGACATAAATGACTGCACCCTGGTCGATCCAGCTAATTAACTCACCAGCCTGTTCACGCACGACATCCTGCACATAGATGCGCTGCGCCTGATCTCTGGAAAAAGCCAGATCAAGACGTTTGAGCGTGCCCATATTTTTCCATGCTTCAATCGTTTCCTGATAGAAGAAATCATGTTCACGTTGGCGTTCACCAAAGATCAGCCAGTTGGCGCTGTAATCCTGACGGTTACGCTGCTGTAACAGGCTCATCAACCCTGCAATGCCTGTACCATTGCCGATACAGATAATAGGACGGTTGTCATCAATCAAATGGAAAGACTCATTGGTGCGGATGCGTAAGGCAATTCTTTGTTTTAAGGATGCAAACTCAGTGAGCCAGCCTGAACCCAGTCCCAATTGACCATTTTCATCACGTTGTTGACGCACTACCAGTCGTAGAACTTGCTGTGACGGGATGCTGGCAATCGAGTATTCCCGTGTAGGTAGGGTAGGAAGTTGTTGCAGCAGTTCCTCGGGATTATTAAATGGCTGAATCTCAGTACGCAGGTTTTTATCCCACAGCAATTGTTGAATAGATTGTTTGAGTGAGGTGACCTGACTGTGGGCAGGAATTTGATGCTTGGCGAGAAAGGCAGCAATCTCAGCCATGCTATTGGCTGGTTGAATCTCGGCAATATCTCCAGCATGCCAGATGATGTCATAAGGTGCTGTCAGTTCAATATTATAGGCTGCCTGCCCCAAACTATCTGGATTCAGTGCATAGCGTTCACTGAGTGTCCATTGATCGAAGACCTTTTCAATATTCATGGCATGCAGTTCATGTTGAGTCACAATAGACAAGGCCTGATTCCAGCGTTGAATGTCATTGGCATTTGCATTGTCCACTTCAATCAACTCAAAAAAAGCCTGTGCATGACATTGTTTTAACCATGCATCAACTGCATAGCCAAAACTACAGTAACTGTCTGGATAATCTTTAGAACCGAGTGCCAGTACCGCATAGTGTAGGTGGCTGAGATCAGGCGTTTGTTGCATGAGCTTTTTACGGAATCCTGTTGCCAAGTCGGGTGCCTCTCCTGTGCCATAGGTACTGACCACAAATAGAACCCGTTGCGCCTGCTGTAAATCCTGTTGATTGAGTTGCTGAATGGGTTTCACTACAGTCGGTTGCTGTGCCTCCTGTAGGCTGGTGGCAGTGCGCCAAGCCAGTTGCTCAGCTACACCTGTTTGAGACGCATAAGTAATCAACCAAGGAACTGCATTTGGATTGACCTGCTGTGATGTTTGGGATTGACGCGCTGCCAAAGTCAGTTTCTTCTGTTGACGGCGTTTGAGGTACAGCATCCAGCCTGTCAAAAAGAATAAAGGCATACTGAGAGAGGCCAGCAAGGCAATGAACTGGTAGGTCGAACCAAAGAAACTACCCCGATGCACAGGTAGCATACTGCTCATGATTTTCTCATTGAGCTTTTTATCTTCATATAATTCTAGTTTTTCAATTTTTTGCTGCTGGTAGTTATAGATCGCCTGATTACGTGCGCGTTCATGCTGTGGGATGTTGTCAACGAATGATAGCTCTACCTTTGCGTCCTCATGCTTGGGAATGTTCAGGGTGAGGGTGGAGTATTTTCCGCCAATCTGTGCATTGACGTTTGTCCATGTCTGGTCAAGAATGCTGCTGACCTGTTGCTGGGATAATTCAGGTTGTTTGGCTTGGCCACCCTCATTGTCATGCTCTTTGCGTTGTGGCTGTTCGACACCCATCACCTTGAACATGCCTGCACGCCACCAGTCATAGGACCAGTATAAGCCTGTACATGCAAACAACAGGTAGAACACCACCGCCCAAGTGCCCACAACGGCATGTAAATTCCAGATAAAATTACGGCCTTTCAGCTTGGGCTTGATAAAAAACCATTGTTTAAATGAGTGTTTCTTCGGAAAACGCAGATAAAGTCCACTCAATACAAAGAAAATCAGCATCAGTGCAGAAGTGCCAGTCAACTGTTTGCCAAAATCTCCCATTGTCAGATAACGGTGCAGTCGCTGGATAAACTGAAAAAATTCCTGTCCCTTGATCTTAGGCAATACCTCGGCGGTATAGGGATTGACCATCATGTTATAGCCACGCCGTTCGCCATCTTTCTTGATATTGATTGTAGAGGATGCGGTAGGGTCAGCAGAGAGGGTGATGCTGTTGATCTTAATCTCAGGTTGTTGCTGGCTGAAATGCTGATAAAGTTGCGCTGGTGTCAGTTTGGGGGTGGCTTCAGCTTGTACCACATAACTTTGCTGATTGATCATTTTTAAGATTTGTTGATCGTAGGAGTAAATGGCTCC
The DNA here is from genome assembly GCA_964553005.1 of uncultured Acinetobacter sp. Taxonomy (GTDB): domain Bacteria; phylum Pseudomonadota; class Gammaproteobacteria; order Pseudomonadales; family Moraxellaceae; genus Acinetobacter. Next base: position 4,013 of record CAZKJI010000070.1, read on the forward strand.
TGTCACTCCCATGATGGAGAGGATTAAACCAGCCGTAATCCCTAAAAACCAGTGGATTTGGAAGAATACTTTTTTGAACATGGGGAAAAAATAGAAAGATGATGAAGTTTCTGTAAATATAACCCAATAATAAGAATAGAATAAGGATTTTGTAGATAATATTGATTCTGATTCTTATTTTCAAATTAAGTGATTTAAATCTGGCCTAAACCTAAACGAGGGAAGTACTATTTTAAGAAACAACCCAGCCTGGGCTGGGTTGTTTTATATTGCTGATGACCGCATCTGATTACAACGGTTTAGCCTCACCAACGGTCTCTTTTAAGTGCTTGCGTACTGTATTAAATGAGAAATTCTTTGAATCCATGCGTTTTGGCAGGATATAGGCACCTTGCTGAACTTCGCCTTTTGGCGTCTTTACCTTGAAATTAACCAAAATAAAATCAGGGGTATTGTACCATTCATAAATATCTTTCCAGCCAATGGTGGCCGTACCTTCCTGAAGCCCAATTTTTTGGCGCATCACAATCCCGTGAGGCTGTACACCCAAACGAATCCCTTTGATTTCCTGTACTGGGAACTCATTCATTTTACGTTTCACATACCATTCCAGACCAAACTTTCTGATGAGGTAGAACAGTACCACACCAATGATCACCACCCAACAAATCGCGGTTGAGTAGGTGGAGTAATACTTGATCAGGCCTGCTGCAACCAGTGAAAGCACCACAAGTGCAATCATAATCAGCCAGGCCTTGCGGCTGAACTTATTGGTACTACGCCAAATCATAAGTTGGGCTTGACGTTGTTCTTGTTCAGAAACTTCGTAGGGAACGGGTTGTAGCGTATAAGCGTATAGCGTTTTGGCGGTCATAGTTTAAAAAATGAGTTTAGAACTGGGTTAAGTTTATCATTGATTGGCAGGCAAAGATATTAGGCCAATAGCGAATCATAAGGACGATTAAAATACCAATAGCCCCTAAAGTGAGGCAAACTCGGTGCCATCTTCACGGGGTTCATGGCTTAAACTCTGTTTTAGCATACTTAAACGGGTCAGGATACTCAGGATCAGGGAAAGCTGCTGTAAGATAATCAGTGACTTCTGGTCATTTTCATCATTGCGGCTCAGGCGTTCACGTATGCTTTGCAGCATATTTTGTGAAGACAGGTCAGGTACTTCATCTCGTAACAGTGCGCCCTGAATATCATCCAGTGCCTGATCCAACAGGCTTAATATCGCAGGCTCTTCAATGCGTTCACGGTGCGCACCTAAGGCCGCGATATAACTGAGAAAGGTATGGCTTAAACAGAGAAACTCAAACGCCTGTGCTTTCTGGGTGGGATCAATATTGGGTTCGGTTGCAAGGGTGGAAATGAGTGAGGCAACTTCTGCATCATTGTTATGCGCTGCCCGTCTGACCACGCGATAGTTCAGGGCATTATTACGCCCTTCATGATATTGCGTCACCACTTCCGCCAGATATTTACATTGGGCTTGCAGTGAACGTTGAATGGTGCGGGACAGGCGGCGGAACTTCCAGTCAGGCCAGATAAAGCTGACCCCAAACCATGCCAGTGCACAGCCAATGATGGTGTCGATCAGGCGTGGCAAACCTGCGGCAAATGCGGAACCATCCAGATTAAAGTTGATCAAGGCCAGAATGGTGATAAAGGCGGTTGCCTGGGCATACTGCTTACTACGCAACTCGAAAAATAAAACGCCACTGAGCACCAGCATGACCAGTTGTCCCTGAAGTGACGGAATAAAGTAAATAATCGCCAGACCGACAATAATTCCAATCAGGGTGCCGACAATTCGTAAATACAAACGGCGTTTGGTCGCGTTAAAGTTTGGCTGACAGACAAACAGGGCAGTCAGTAGAATCCAGTAACCATAGGCAATATGGGTTAGCTGAATGAAGATGTAACCGATAAACAGGACAATGGACAGACGCACCGCATGGCGGAACAGCACCGACTCAGGTGTCAGGTGCTGCTTGACCCGTACCATCATGTCATTCCAGCCTTTCAGGTCATCATCCTTGAGCTGGTTTTCCGCCTGCTGGGCATTGATCAGTTGAATGTTACGTTCAGTCTCCAGATTCTGGAGCTGGGCATCAATCGACTTTAAGTTTTGATAAAGTGCAAACAGGGCATTAATCCGTACCTGATCATAGATTTGGTCTGCATGCAACTTTTCCAGCGACAGCCTTAAATTTTCAAAGCTGTGCTTAAAGCGTTTGTTATGCACATAGCGGGTACGGGTTAAAATACAGTTCGCCAAGTCCTGACAGGCTTTGCCCTGAATGGTCAGGATGCGTTGGAATCGGAATAAAATATCACTGTGCTGAAAAATCTTGGCCAGTTTCTGATAGTCGATATGGGCTGAATCCGCCCGCTCATGAATATCCTGCGCAACGAAATAGTACTGCAAGCTACGCCGTGTATCTTTCTGGCCCCGATCGCCCTTGAGGCGGGTCAGCAGCGCCATACGCATGTCATTGAAGATGGAGATCAGCTTGCCATTTTCCAACGCTAGATCAATCATGCTTTGCTGATAGCTTGATGGCGTCATATCAACATCGAACAGATTGGATTTGGCAAATAAAAAGCTGCCCAGCGCATGATAAGAGGCAGAGAGCTGGTCCTGTAATTTGCGCACAGGAAACAGCAAAAAGCTAATGGTGGAAAGCAGTCCGTACCAGGCTGCGCCAGCTACCAATAAGGCTGGTTGTAGATACCATTGTTCAAACAGGTGTACACCCAGCATTGAGTAGACCGAAACCACCAGACAGCCATAGGCAATAGTGGCATAACGCCGACCGAGTGAACCCAGTAAAATCCAGCCGATACAGGAAACAATCAGCCCGATTGCAAAGACAGCAGGATAGGGAAACAGCAACTGAACCGATGCCGCAGTGATAAAGAAACCGATATAGGTATAAATCAGGTTCATGATGCGCACGGAAAAACGGTCATCAATGTCACTGATACCTGCGGCAACCACACCCAATGTCAGTGGAATGGTGGCAAGTTGGAAATTGAGCAGATAGGGAACAAAAGCCGTGCCTGTAAAGGCAATGAGCATACGCACGTTATACATAAACGTGGTGTTGTAGGTTGCCTGTTTTAAACGTCCGAACCAGGGATTCAAGGTTGATCCTTTTTGTATTCTGCTATCGATTTTATCACTCATATTATGCACAAATACAGTGAGGATGCTAAGCTTGCAAACGTGATTAACATGAAAAGTATAGTATTATGCAGGCAGAGCAAGCTCGTCAGCGTCAATATTCAACAGCATGGATATTATTGCTGGCTTTATTGACCGCTTTGGGGCCGTTATCGATTGATATGTATTTACCCGCGCTGCCACAAATGGCGGATGAGTTTGGGGTAAGCATGCAGATGATTGCCAATACTTTACCTGCATATTTTCTTGGACTGGCGATTGGGCAACTGATTTATGGGCCTGTGAGTGACCGCATTGGGCGCAAGACCCCGTTGTATTTTGGTCTAGGCTTGTATGCGGTTGCCAGTCTGGCCTGCGTTTTCGTGACCAATGAGTGGGCCTTGATTGCCGCACGTATTTTTCAGGCTTTGGGTGGTTGTGTCGGGGTGGTGATTGCCAGAGCGGCCATCCGTGATCGTCTGGATATACAGGGTTCTGCACAGGCCTTTTCCAGCATGATGATTGTGATGGGACTTGCCCCGATTCTTGCCCCTATATTTGGTGCCTGGATTCTAACATTTTTCCCGTGGCAGGCTATTTTTATCACTTTGGCAGTGATTGGAATAGTCTGCTGGTTGTGTGTACATTTCTTCTTTAAGGAATCCTTGCCTGTAGAACGCCGTTTAAAATTGTCTTTTTATCAGGTAACGACCCTATATGCCGCAATCTTAAAAGATGAAAGTTTTAGAAGACCGATGTTTGCAGGCTGTCTGACGGGTGCGGCATTGTTCTGTTATATCAGCTCTGCCTCTGCGGTATTTATGGGGCAGTATGGGTTGTCACAGCAGCAATTTTCCTATGCCTTTGCAATGAATGCAGGTGGAATTATGCTGATGTCCTCACTGAATAAACATCTCAATACCCGCATGGACATTTTTCCACGTTTGCGCTTAGGTGGAACAATTCAATGTTTTGGCGCATTGATTGTGGTCAGTGCTGGCTTGATGAACCATGCGCCACTTTGGCTGTTGATGTCAGGCTTGTTTCTTGCTGTTTCTGGAATTGGTTTAACTGGGCCTAATGCGATGGCTTTGGCCATGTCGAAACAGGGTGCAAGGGCAGGAACGGCCAGTGCCATCATGGGCAGTATGCAGTTTGCCTGTGGTTTGCTGGGTGGGGTCATCTTAAATTTCCTGATCTGGAAAGCATCACTCAATATGGGATTGATGATGTTGATGTTTACCAGTGCAGGATTGTTTGCCATTTTTAAGGTGGGGAAACAGCAAGACAGTACCTCTGCATAGAGATACTGTTATTTAAACAATTTACTGGTCTAAAAATACTGTAAAGTTTTCAACGGGTTCGCGGGGAGTAATGAAGGTATTTACGATATGATCAGGATCAGCATAACCTAAGGCAACGGTACATACTAATTCTTCATCTTCTGGGGCATCTAATACCTCTAAAACGATGGGATGAAAATGATTCCATGCGGCTTGTGGGCACGTATCTAAGCCACGTGCTTTTGCCGCAATCATTACATTTTGGATCATCATGGAAATATCCATTTTTGAACCAATGCCCATTGCCTTGTTCACGGTGAAATACAGGGCAACAGGGGCATCAAACAACTGGTAGTTACGCAATTGCTGTGCCGCCATTTTTTCCTTTTCCCCTTTTTGAATGCCCAGCAAACCATAGAGTCCCCAGCCATTTTCACGGCGGCGATCTATAAAAGGTGAAATCCAGGTTTCAGGATAATAGGCAAAGGTTTCCTGATACTGTTCAGCAAGTTCTGGCTTTTGAAACAGTTCAATTTGTGCATTACACACACGGTCAATCATTTCCGCTCGTTTTTTCCCTGTCACCACATACACTTTCCACGGCTGTGTGTTTGTACCAGAGGGTGCTCGGCTGGCAACATTTAAAATATCCTTGATTGTCTCTGTTGCAACAGGTGTATCTAAAAATGCACGTACAGAATGACGGGCTGTAATCGCATCATCCACATGGCGGACTTGTTCTGTGTTCATAAAAATTCCTCATCTTTTATGGTCTTTCTCATCTCATGAGACTATAAAGTAATAACTGACTTTTGCAGATGCTTTTTACGTCCTGAATTAGGGTTTGGATGAAAAACACTCAAACTGAAGCTGTCTTAATGGAAACAGCATATTTTCATATTGTTTTGTTTCTTTGTGTGAAAATTAAATATATTTGTAACATAATGAAATAGAAGTAATATTTATTGATATATATGGGAAGATATCCTTGCCAGTGGAATAAAAAAATACACACAATATTCTCAATTTATGCATAATACGCCCTTTTTTAAAATTCGATTAGGCTTTCCTTGCTGACACGGTGAGGGGAATTTTCTAGCTCAGGCATATCGAATTTATCCAATTTTATGCCTGTGGAAAATGTTGAAATATACACCAGATACAGGAGCTTCTCATGAGTTTACCTCTCATTCGTAAGCCGTTTATTCAAGATTTTGCAATCACCGTTGCAACTTTCATGATGAACAATGCCTATGTCAGTGGGCAAGAACAGATTCAGCACTTTCGTGCTAGAGCTACAGCGCTTGTTTATTTACATAACAAATAGAATAAATGGAATAAAACATGGAATTTACTTTTAATGGTTTTTATACGCTAATTTCGGCAGTGATCGTGCTGTTATTAGGGCGTTTGCTGGTCAACAAAATTGATTTCTTAAGACGCTACAATATTCCTGAACCTGTCGCAGGTGGTTTGGTGGCAGCAGTGGTATCCTTGTTGGTGCATTCACTCTGGGGCTACAGTATTGTTTTCAGCAGTCAGTTGCAAACCAGTTTTATGTTGATCTTTTTTGCTTCGATTGGCTTAAGTGCAAACTTTATGAAGCTCAAAGAAGGCGGGATCGGCTTAGTTTTATTCTTGATCTGTGTCGCTACATTCATCATCGTACAGGATGTTGTCGGGATGAGTCTTGCCTCTTTATTAGGTATTGATCCTCTGATTGGCTTGATTGCAGGTTCAATCACCTTGACAGGTGGTCATGGCACAGCAGGTGCATGGGGTGAGATTCTTGAAACCCAGCATGGTATTCAGGGGGCTCTGGCACTGGGTATGGCAAGTGCAACTTTTGGTTTGATTATCGGCGGCATCATTGGTGGGCCACTTGCAAAACTATTAATCAACCGTTATAGCCTTGCTCAAGAGCAATCATCCACTGCGATTAAGAATCGTGATACCCATTTAGATCAACACCCTGATGAACTCGCACCATTTGAAAATCCACATCAAGTACGTTTAATCACGGCCGATAATGCGATTACCACATTGGGTATGTTTGCGGCGTGTCTAGCATTTGCTGAGTTTATGACAGGTTATAGCAAAGGCACATGGTTTGAGTTACCAACCTTTGTATGGGCATTGGGTGGTGGTGTCATCCTGCGTAATATTTTAGAAAGCGTATTAAAAGTTGATATTTTTGATCGTGCAATCGATGTGTTTGGTAATGCATCTTTGTCACTTTATTTAGCGATGGCATTGTTGTCATTAAAGTTGTGGCAATTAGCCGATTTGGCTGGCCCGCTGGTTGTAATTTTGGGTGCACAAACCATTACCATGGCGTTGTATGCAGCATTTATTACTTTCCGCGTCATGGGCAAAAATTATGATGCAGCAGTTCTTGCTGCTGGTCACTGTGGTTTCGGTATGGGAGCAACGCCAACAGCTGTTGCTAACATGCAAGCAATTACCAACATGTATGGACCATCACATAAAGCATTTTTAATTGTTCCATTATGTGGTGCATTCTTCGTTGATCTAATCAATGCGACAGTGATTCAACTCATTTTGAAATTCTTTATCTAAGTCGGATCAAAAGCCCTATGTAGATAATGCCAGTCAGCTAAGCTTTTTAAACCCCTCTAACTCTCCCCTTGATAAGGAGAGACTTTCCACAAGTCAAATGCTTGTGAATTTCCTGCCTTTTTAAGGGATGAGGAACGGTTATAGTTCCGCAAGAGAGGGTTATCAAGTGCTTAACTGATCAACATTAGCTTTTGGGCACTTTTTTGATTCATCCATTGTGATCATATATGTACGGATGTACATCAAACATTTAAAGCGAATAAGTGATGAATGAA
>CAZKJI010000071.1:0-11064 GCA_964553005.1 uncultured Acinetobacter sp.
AAACCACGTTGCCTTTTGGGGCAGATAAGTGGGGGCAAGATGTGCTGCTCAAAACCATTAAAGGGGCTGAAACCTCAATTTTAGTGGGACTATTGGCAGCCTTATTATCGGTGATGATTGGCACATTTTTAGGTGCAATTGCAGGCTATTTTGGTGGTTGGGTCGATGATGTACTAAACTGGTTTTACAATATTTTTACCTCGATTCCTTACCTATTATTGGTATTGGCGATTGCTGCGGTATTGCAGCAGAAAGGAATCTTGTCGATTGTTTTAATCTTAGGTTTAACAGGTTGGACGGGGGTATTTCGTCTGATTCGTGCTGAATATATGAAGCACACATCCCGTGAATATGTATTGGCTGCTAAAGCCATTGGCGTAAGTAACAGCCGTCGTATGTTTGTGCATATTTTTCCGAATGTGAGCCATATTGCACTGGTTCAGATTTCAATTTTGGTGGTGTCCTTTATCAAGTCCGAAGTGATTTTAAGCTTTCTGGGTTTTGGGGTGCCTGTCGGTGTGGTGTCATGGGGCAGTATGCTCAATGAAGCGCAAAGTGAATTGATTCTAGGGAAATGGTGGCAATTGGCTGCGGCTTCGATTGCGATGGCCGTTTTGGTCACGGCATTTTCAATGTTTACCGATGCATTGCGTGATGCACTTGATCCCAAACTAAAATAGCGGAGAAATCAGATGCAAAATAATCATGAAACGCCGTTATTGGAAGTCGAAAATCTTTATATCAGTTTTAAGGGTGAAAACCAGCAGTGGATTGAAACGGTCAAGGGTATTTCATTTTCAATTCCTAAAAATAAAACCGTGGCTTTGGTCGGTGAGTCGGGCAGTGGTAAATCGGTTACTTCCCTAGCGGTGATGGGTTTATTACCGAAAGGACAAAGTCAAATTGCAGCGCAAAGTCGTATTACTTTTGAGGGTAAGGATTTACTGAATTTATCTGCAAAAGAAATTCGGAAAATCTGTGGTAAGGAAATAGCCATGATTTTCCAAGAGCCGATGTCCTCACTCAATCCTGTATTTACCGTGGGTGATCAGATTGCCGAAGTGCTTCGTATTCATTTAGGCATGGGACGCAAGCAGGCCAGAGTACGAGTGCTTGAGTTACTTCGTGAAGTCGGTATCCCTGCACCTGAAACAAAAATAGATGCTTATCCAAGTCAGCTTTCTGGTGGTCAGCAGCAACGGGTTATGATTGCGATGGCAATCGCCTGTGAACCAAAATTATTGATTGCGGATGAACCAACCACGGCTTTAGATGTCACTATTCAAAAGCAAATCATTGATTTGTTGGAATCATTACGACAACGCCATCAAATGTCGATGCTTTTCATCACACATGATTTAGCACTGGTTGGCGAAATTGCTGATGAAGTGATCGTAATGCGCCACGGTGAAATCCGTGAATCTGGCGCTGTTGAGCAAGTGTTAGAACAACCGAAAGATGTATACACCCGTGCTTTGTTGCACTGCCGACCACAACTTTCAACCCGACCATACCGTTTACCTGTGACCAGTGATTTTATGAAGCAGGACGAAAATGGACAATTGATTGAAGCAGCCAATTTGTCCGAATTAAATCTGAAACAGCGTGTCCGTGGTTTGTCTGGTGATGAGCCGATTGTGCTTGATGTTAAAGATCTGAAAAAGTCGTTCTATAGCCGTAAAGGTTTATGGGGGCGAGAGGAATTTCAGGCCGTAAAAGGCGTGTCCTTCCAACTGGCTAAAGGCAAGACTTTAGGTTTGGTTGGAGAGTCTGGTTCTGGGAAAACCACCATTGGTCTATTGTTAATGCGTTTGCATGAGGCGACAGGTGGGCAGGTTTTAATTGGTGGTAAAGATATTCTTGCCATGACTGAGAAAGAATTTTCACGGTATCAACGTAAGATTCAAATTATTTTCCAGAATCCATATGCGTCACTCAATCCACGCTTTACCATCGGGCAGATTTTATTGGAGCCGATGCGAATTCATGGCATTGAACAGAATGATGCTGAACGCAAGAAAATTGCACTCGAGCTATTGGAAAGGGTGAGCTTACCCATACAAGCTTATGATCGTTATCCGCATGAGTTTTCAGGTGGTCAGCGGCAACGGATTGCCATCGCACGCTGTCTGACTTTAAAACCTGAGATTTTGATCTGTGATGAATCCGTTTCTGCCTTAGATGTTTCAGTGCAGGCGCAAGTATTGAATTTATTGCAGGACCTACAGGATGAATTTGGTTTAAGTTATATCTTTATTTCGCATGATTTATCTGTAGTGAAATATATTTCTGATCAGGTCATGGTGATGAATCATGGTGAGTTGGTTGAAATTGCCAATTCGGATGAATTGTATTTACATCCACAACATGAATATACCAAGAAACTGCTCAATGCCATTCCGCAGGGGGTAAACCATCATCATTAAAATTCAAGCATAAAAAAACGCTCTAATCAGAGCGTTTTTTCATTTTAAAGCCAAGAATTAGAACTTCTTAAAGCCTTTATTAAAACCAATGGTTTTACGACCATTGTTATTGTTGCCATTGCCTGAACGCTGCTCTTGTTGCTCATCATCACGGCGCTGTTGACGTAGATAGCCACCACGACGTGCTGCCAATGGCTTTTCCGCCATTTTTTCAGTACGACGTTTCGCCATACCAAACAAGCCAGTACCTTGACGTGGTTTTAATTCCACTGATTTCGCTAAGTTGTCGATATCAGTTTTATCTAATTCCATCCAACGACCTGTACGTAATTCACGTGGCAAAATGACAGTGCCATAACGAGTACGTAACAAGCGACTTACTTTTAAGCTTTGTGATTCAAAGATACGACGTACTTCGCGATTACGACCTTCTTTCACCACAACTTGATACCAACGGTTGATACCTTCACCGCCAATTTCAGAGAATGATTCGAATTTGGCTGGACCATCTTCAAGCTCAACACCTTTCAGCATGTTATTGCGAATTTGTGGCGTGACTTCACCCATCACACGTACCGCATATTCACGCTCAACTTCGTTTGAAGGGTGCATTAAACGATTCGCAAGTTCACCATCATTCGTGAATAACAATAAACCAGTACTGTTAATATCCAGACGACCCACCATTACCCAGCGATCATTGGCGATTTGAGGCAAATGTTCAAAGACAGTCGGACGATTTTCAGGATCATTGCGTGAGCAAATTTCACCCTCTGGTTTATAGTAAATGAGAACACGGCGGCGAATTTCATCTTCTACCTGAAACTGAACTTTACGACCATCGATACGGAGTTCATCTGTAGGTTCAATACGTTCACCCACTTGAGCAATTTTTCCATTGATACTGACGCGACCAGCAGCAATGACTTCCTCCATATAGCGACGTGAGCCTAACCCGACTCTCGCTAAAACCTTTTGTAATTTTTCACTCATGACAGCACAACCTTAGACATAATGATCAACAGTTCACCTCTCAAGACTTCGGTGCATGTGCATCGAGTGTCATGAATGCTTCCTTGGCGTTCTGCAGGGGAGGCAATTGACCTAGCGAAGCTAAACCAAATGCATTTAAAAATTGGGGCGTTGTGACTAACAACGCAGGTCTTCCAGGTAAATCTCTAAAACCAGATTCTTTGATCCAGTTCCAGTCAAATAAGTTTCTCAAGATCTGACTATTATTCGATACACCACGAATCTGTTCAATATCAGCACGTGTAACAGGCTGATGGTAGGCAATCACGGCGACTGTTTCGAGCAACGAGGGTGACAACTTGGTCGGGCGTTCAGGCCAAACCTGCGCAATAATATTGCGATACTTTGCTCGTACCTGAAAGCGGAACCCTTGAGCCGTCTCAATTAACTCAATTGAACGGCCATGTTGCAACATCGCAAGTTGCTGTAAAAAATGACGTAATTGTTGTTTATTATATTGGTTTTGAAATGCTTCTTTTAGTCGAGCAAGTGAAACTGGTGAGTCACTAGCGAACAAAATTGCTTCAATCTGTAATAAGACATCGTGATGAATATCTTCAAGTGACATTCCTTCATTGGTGTCAAATGGATCTAAACTCATGCTGCAATGCCTTGAACTGTTAAAGGAGCTTCAATACCTGTATGGATGATTTGAATTTTTTGCTGGCGCGTAAGTTCAAGCACTGCCATAAAAGTCACCACCATGCCCATACGACCTTGCATAGGATTTAATAATTCCATAAAACTTAATGCTTGACCTGATGCAAGTTGACCTTCAATAAATGCTATACGTTCTTCGAGCAGCACTGGTTCCTGCGCAACAATATGTGTGATCGGTTCTGGACGATTAAACACACAAAATAGTGCATCACGTAAGGCATCGACATCATAACCTTCATAAATTGGAGCAATATGTCCAAGACTTACATTGGCACTAAAAGTATCTCTTTCAAAGATTGGCATTTGCCCCAATCGTTCAGCTGCTTGCTTAATACGGAGGTATGTTTCTAAACGATCAATCAATTCTTGTTTAGGATCTTTTTCAAATTGATCAACTAGAGTTGGTTTTGGAAGCAATAATCGTGATTTCAAATCAGCGAGTAATGCTGCCATCACCATATAATCAGCAGTTAATTCGATATTCAAAGACTTCATACTATCCATATAGGATAAATACTGGGTTGCAATTGGTGAAATATCTAACTGTAAAAGATCAAAGCCATTTTTCTGAATCAAATAAATCAGAAAGTCTAATGGCCCTTCAAACTGCTCCAGTAAAATTTCAAATGCGGCAGGTGGAATGTACAAATCTTCAGGTATGACTTCTTGCCACTCGTCAAGCACACGAATGGAAGGAATTAATTCCAAGGTCGAAGGAAGAATTTGATTCATTACCGTTTATAAGCCACGCGAATTTTCAAAAGCATGAAAGGATGATTTTTTTGTGTTCAAGAAAGTGACACATGCTACAAGCAAGCCTATTCTAATCGAAATCCTTCATTTAATAAATTACTCACTTACAAAAACCTTAAAGTTCTCAGGGTATTTTCTATACTTATACAAGCGAATATGGATGATATAAAAATCTTATGCTTAAATCGGTCATTAAACATCGCATTTCTAAATTATAAGTCACCATGAAAAATTATTTAAAAACACAACAGAATCAGTTCGGACAAACCATAGGTTTTTCGCTTGAAGAAAATGTGACAGCTTCACCCGTGCAGGGAAATATATTTGGACAATACGTTCAGTTGGTTGATGTAGCTGATGGCATAACAGATCAGGCGGCAGGGCAGTTATGGGAAGCGGTATCGACAGAACCCGATGAACGATGCTGGACTTATCTGCCTTATTCAGCTCCACAGAGCCAACATAGTTTAAAAGATTCATTAGACAACTTATTCGGCTTTAAAGATTCCACTCATTTTCTAATTCAAGTTGCTGAAGAGATACAAGGTTGGGTTGCATTGTTAAATCCGAGGCTTGGGCATGGCGTGATTGAGATTGGTAATGTTTATTTTTCACATAAAATGAAAAAATCAAAGGCGTCAACTGAAACAATTTTCTTACTCCTAGAACAATGTTTTGCACATGGTTTTAGACGTATTGAATGGAAATGTGATGATTGTAATGCGCCGTCTAAAGCTGCCGCTTTACGCTTCGGTTTTCAGTATGAAGGCGTATTTCGCCAAGATCGGATCATAAAAGGACGAAATCGAAATACTGCATGGTTTTCGATTGTAGATGATGAGTGGTCGGAATTAAAAAATGCTTATCAGCAATGGTTAAACCCAGACAATTTTGATTGGCAGGGTATTCAGAAACAGAAGTTGTCTGATTTTTTTGATTGAATAAGGATCAGTGCTTATTCAAAAGCACTGACATCGCCAACGCCACGGCGAACAATGACAGGATTTTCTCCAGATAAATCCACGATACTGGTGGTAGACAAGGTACCGAAGCCGCTGTCAATAAACACATCAATGCGTTTACCGAGCTGATTTTCAATATCATAAGGATCATCAAGCGGATCTTTTTGATCAGGCAAGATCAATGTACTGGTGAGTAAGGGTTCGCCAAGTTCTTGTAATAAAGCTTGTGCAACAGGATTACTTGGAATACGCAGACCAATGGTTTTTTTCTTTGGGTGCATTAAGCGTTTTGGCACTTCACTGGTAGCAGGTAAAATAAATGTGGTAATAGCAGGGGTATTGGCTTTTAACAGTCTGTACATCGCATTATCGACTTTTGCATAAGTTGCAATATCAGATAAATCACAACACATAATTGCATATTGATGTTTAGGTCCTAAGCCACGAATTTGGGCTATTCGCTCCATCGCACTTTTATTCCCAATCTGACAACCAATCGCATAGGCTGCATCAGTTGGATAAACCACCACATCACCCGCACGAATACGCTCAACCGCCTGAGTGATTAAGCGAGCCTGTGGATTTTCAGGATGAATATGTAAATGTAACATTATTATTGTAACTCCCTGATCTTTATGGCTGAATTAAGTATGAAACTTGTTCTAGTAAAGATGCAAGTCCTAGATGTGTTAATTTTGTCATTCAATCAAGTAATTCACGTTTAAATTCATTTAGTTGTAATGGTAAGCCATTACGGGTACAAACACAGATATAGTGAATAAAAAGTGCAGCATCTCGTGGCAAAGTGGCTTCACCTGAAAAATAACGTTGTACTTGAGCAAAAACATTATCTTTAAATTGTGTCCCATTGCCGCTATCACCCGTTAGGTTATCTAAAGAGACACGAAACTTTCGACCAAAGGCTGTTGCAAATAACCATTCAATGGCTTGAGGCTTAATTTCAACTTGTTCAAATAAAGCTTGCTGTTCTGCTGTACGACCATCGGGTGCATACCAATAACCTAAATCAGGTAAAAGGCGACGTTTTTCACCTGAAATACTCCAATGACTAATTTCATGCAAGGCACTGTTAAAGAAACCATGTGCAAATTGGATTTTTGCAGGCTGTTGATTTATGGCTGGGAAATATTCTGGTTCAAAATCACCTTTAACAAGCGTGACATTATGGTGGGAAAACCAGTGATTAAAGTGTAAAATAAGCCAATCAACCTGTTCTGGTTCTGTTGTTAACGTTTTCCAAGATGAGCGTTGCACTTGATCTGGTGTTAACATAGGAGCAGTGATTGAATGGGGGCTAACAAGTGATGAAGTTGTTACTTCAAGTTGCGGCTGCAACAGATGCATTGCTGTGTTACCACGAGTTCTGTCTAAAGAAGTGCAAAATTGTATCTTAATCTTTGACAGAGTACCGATGAATTTGTAGAATTGCCGCCTTAATTATGTCAGCAAATACTTTTCCAAGCCAAATCGAGCCATTTAAATGGGCTGAACAGGGTTATACATGGTCAGGAACACTGCCATTGTCTCGCTTTGCTCGTATTGCTCGAGAAGCTGTTGGTTCAATTGATGATCAATTGATCAACATAGACTGTAAGCTATCAATGGATGCCTATCATCGCATTGTATGGTTAGATGGACATATTGATACTAAAGTTCCAATGGAATGCCAACGTTGTTTGGGATCTGTTGAAATTGAATTAGTCTCAGAATTTCATTTAGCTTTAATTGATGATGAGTCACTGATAGAGCGATTGGATGAGGATGCTGATTTCATCGTTTTAGGTGAAAGTGAATCGTCGAAAAAAGGGAGTATTGATACACCTGCTTCGATTGATTTACTCGCATTACTAGAAGATGAATTGTTATTGTTGATGCCTTTGTCTCCCAAACATGATGTTTGTGAGCATAAACATCAACCTGTCGTTCAGGATGTTGTCGAAGAAAAGCGGGATAACCCGTTTGATGTTTTGGCAAGTTTGAAAGGCAAACTTAACTCATAACACAATTTGTGTTATCATGTTGAGTTAAGACAACTGAATTTGTTCTGATCCATTTTTCGATCTTTGTAAGGAGCCATCATGGCCGTTCAGCAAAACCGTAAAAGTCGCTCTCGCCGTGACATGCGCCGTTCACATGACGCTTTAACCGAGAATGCATTATCTGTAGACCAAACTACTGGTGAAACTCATCGTCGTCACCACGTGACTAAAGACGGTATTTACCGTGGTCGTCAATTATTCGCTAAAGCAGCTGATGCTGAATAATTGAGTTATATGCATTAAGCGTTAGCTTAAAGTATAAAAAAATGGGAGCGAAAGCTCCCTTTTTTGTTGTTTTTCGCAATTAAAAAACGATTTAATCAATGGTAAATTGCCGCATCGGAAAAGAGTCTGTTGTCATTCTCATGTAGAATCATGAGTGTTGATAAAACTGGCGATAGACCATTTTAAGGATTTTTATATGTCGATTAAGCGACTTGAGCAGGCTGCTCAAGCAACAAAAACAGCATTTGTTTTTCCTGGTCAGGGTTCACAAAAAGTAGGGATGCTGGCTGAGCTTGCAGAGCAGTTTAGTGTCGTTCGAGATACCTTTGCAGAAGCATCAGCAGCACTTGGTTTTGATCTTTGGCAGATTGCCCAAAGTGGTGAGGGTTTAGATCAAACTGAAAATACTCAACCAGTTTTGCTAACAGCAAGTATTGCCTTATGGCGTGTATGGTTAGAGTTAGGGGGTATAGCACCGAAATACTTGGCTGGACATTCTTTGGGAGAATATAGTGCGCTTGTTGCAGCAGAGGCAATGACTCTAGCTGACGCGGTTAAATTAGTCCATTTACGTGGAAAATTGATGCAGAGTGCTGTTCCTCAAGGTACAGGCGCAATGGCTGCAATTCTTGGTTTAGCCGATGAGAAAGTGATCGAGCTTTGCCAAAAAGTGAATGCATCTGCGGCAGGCCAAGGTTCGGTTGAAGCGGCGAATTATAATGCGCAAGGTCAGGTGGTGATTGCAGGCAGTACAGCTTTGGTTCAGCAAGTCATGGCTGAAGCAAAAGAGCAATCTGGTAAAGCGATTGCATTGCCTGTTTCTGTTCCGTCACATTGTACCTTAATGAAACCAGCAGCAGAAAAGTTTGCTGAAGCTTTGGAACAAACTGCCATTGAGCTACCCCACCTTCCTGTAATACAAAATGTCAACGCGGAAATCGCGACAGATGTTGCTCAATTACGTCAGGCATTGACGGCTCAGTTATATCAGTCAGTTCAATGGACACGTACCATGCAATATCTTCAAGATGAAGGTGTGCAGTATGTGGTTGAATGTGGACCAGGTACAGTACTCAGTAATCTTGCCAAGCGATTACCCAACATAGAAAAAGCATTTGCGATTGATAGCAAAGCACGTATGGAAGATGCCCTAAACGCAGTGTTAGTGGCAGAAGGAAAAATTGCATGACACAACAACGAAAAGTTGCGTTGGTGACAGGGGCTAGCCGAGGAATTGGCGCAGCAATTGCACAGCAACTCATTCAAGACGGTTTTTTTGTGGTAGGCACCGCGACCTCTGAATCAGGTGCGCAAAAACTGACAGAAAGCTTTGTTGAACATGGAGCAGGTGCTGTACTCGATGTTCGTGATGGTGCAGCGATTGATGCACTTGTATCAGATATTGAACAAAAATATGGTTCAGTACTGATCTTGGTGAATAACGCAGGCATTACCAAAGATAACTTGTTGCTTCGTATGTCGGAAGATGACTGGGATGACATTCTTAATATTCATCTGAAAGCCGTATATCGCTTGTCTAAGCGCGTATTGAAAGGTATGACCAAAGCACGTTTTGGCCGCATTATTAACATTAGTTCAGTGGTTGCACATTTTGCGAACCCTGGACAGGCGAACTACTCAGCAGCAAAAGCAGGGATTGAAGCATTCAGTCGTAGCTTAGCCAAAGAGATGGGGAGTCGTCAGATTACAGTGAACAGTGTTGCACCTGGTTTCATTGCCACTGAAATGACTGATCAGTTAAGCGAAGATATTCGTAAAAAAATGACTGATCAAGTAGCTTTAAGTCGTCTAGGTGAACCTCAAGATATTGCTGATGCAGTGAGTTTCCTGGCTAGCGATAAGGCTAGTTACATTACTGGTACAGTTTTACACGTAAATGGTGGTCTATACATGGCCTAACTGGCGATGTATAAACTTTTAAAAGTTTTTATATTCAATTAAACTAGTGGCAAATCAAAACGCCACAAGCAATGAGGAGAATTCCTGTGAGCGATATCGAACAACGCATCAAACAAGCTGTAGCTGAACAATTAGGTATGCGTGCTGAAGAGATCAAGAATGAAGCATCTTTCATGGATGATTTAGGTGCTGACTCTTTGGATCTGGTTGAACTTGTAATGTCTTTCGAAAATGATTTTGATATCACGATTCCAGACGAAGATTCTAATGAAATCACGACTGTTCAATCTGCAATTGATTATGTAACCAAAAAACTTGGTTAATCATATCACATGATTAAAAGCCACCTTTTTCGGTGGCTTTTTTATATGTTCAACTTTTCATATGAATAGATGTAAAAATATCTTACAAAAAAAATAAACTATAAATATGAAAATAATTTATTTGAGTGTATAAATTTTATGCTATTTAAAATAATGTATTAAACCATAACAACAAAAGGGAATTTTATGAATATAGCAAACCGTATTAAAGAGATCATTATTGAGCAACTTCGTGTAAATGAAGAAGATGTTTTACCAAATGCATCCTTTACAGATGATTTAGGCGCTGATTCATTGGCTGTAGTTGAGCTTATTATGGCTTTTGAGGGAGAATTTGGTACTCAAATTCCTTATGAAGAGGCTGAGAAAATTATTACCGTTCAATCTGCAATTGATTATATGACCAATATTGTGGGAGAAAATGCTTAAATTGCTTCAAGTTTTGAACGAATTGAAAGCCGCCGTAAGGTGGCTTTTATATTTAAAAAATATATAAATGTGAAAGCTTAAAATCAGTTTTACTGCATATACATATATTTACAAGACCTCGTTAAATTGAAACTCGCATGCTTTATTTTTTCTGTATAACTAGTTGTAAGTCTGTTTTGACTATGCTTAATCAATAATTACAGAGGAAATAAAAAATGGGGGCAGAGTAAAACTTGAAGTGCGACATAACCCCCCTAATTAATTTAAAGGGTTT
>CAZKJI010000072.1:0-11014 GCA_964553005.1 uncultured Acinetobacter sp.
TGTTGCTGTTTTCCATCATGGTAATGGGCCTTGAATTCTACCAAGGCATGGCTTTTATCCAGTTTGGGCTGATGCTGTACCACTTCCAGTTTCAGCCATTGGTTGGCCTTGCTCCAATCTGCAATCGCATCTCGATCCAAAGCGGCTTGCTGCCCCAAAGCCGTGGTTTCCAAAATATAATCAATCTGCTGCAAGGCAAAGGCGCTGTAGCGTGAACGCATCAACTGTTCGGCAGTTTGGGCCGTTTTCTGTTTCAAATGCAGAGGCTGGCAGCACACCGCATATTGCCCCTGCCCACATGGACAGTTTTCTAAGGAGGTCATTTTCAACTCTCAAATAAAAATAGCCCTGAGAAAATCTTGTAAAACAAGATCAAACTCAAAGGCTATTGAGATGGAAACTAATTACTTCTCTGCTTGTTTCTCTTCCGCGATGATGCGCACTTTTTCAATCTTGTGCCCATCCATGGTCACCACTTCAAAGCGGTAGCCATCTGCCTCAACCGTCTCACCATTTTCAGGTAAACGACCCAAATGGAACAGGAGATAACCAGACAGGGTTGAGTATTCCTCACTTTCATCTACAAGGTCTTTACCCAGCAGCAATGAAACATGGCGAATATCGGTTGAACCCTCCAATATCATGGAACCATCTTCAAGGCTTTCCGCCGCCGCTTCAAGTTCGTCCTCATCAGGGAATTCACCCGCAATCGCTTCCAGTACATCAATCGGCGTTGCAATCCCTTCAATGGAACCATATTCATTCAGTACGATTGCCATTTGCAACGGCGCTTGACGTAACTGTTCCATCACCATCAGAACTTGGGCATTTTCATGCACAATCACAGGTTCACGCAGATGTTTACTGAAATCAATCGTTCCTGTTTCAATATATTCATTCAACACTTTATGCGTCAAAACAACACCTTCAATATTGTCTAATTCACCACGCGCAATAATCAACCGCGAATGGGTCATTGCCATCAAACGTTCTTTCAATTCGGCTGGGTCAGCATCAAGGTCCAGCCATTCCAATTCAGGACGTGGTGTCATCACCGATTTTACAGGACGCTCAGACAGGCCCAATACGCCCTGTACCAGTACACTGTGGTAAACGCCATTGTCCTCATCGAACACTTCCTTGGCGTAGGCCTGCGTTGCAAGCACATCTTCAGACTCTTTATTCTGCCCTTCACCGCCATTGCCCTTACTGCCTAGCATACGCAAAACAGCCGATGCGGTGCGGTAGCGCAAGTCCGTGGTGGTGACCAGTTTCTCCTGATTGCGGCGCATGGTTTGGTTGACCATTTCGACCAGTACAGAGAAACCAATCGCCGCATAGAGGTAGCCTTTCGGAATATGGAAGCCGAAGCCCTCAACCACCAGCGAGAAACCAATCATCATCAGGAAACCAAGACACAGGATCACCACGGTTGGATGCTTATTGACGAAATCCATCAACGGGCGTGACGCCAGCAGCATGATAGCAATCGCAATGGTCACTGCGATCATCATGATGGACAGTTCTTTTACCATGCCAACAGCGGTAATCACGCTGTCGAGTGAGAACACGGCATCCAGCACCACGATTTGTACCACCACCATCCAGAATGCGGCGTGGACAGGGTTTTCTTCTTTTAATGCCTGTTTGCCTTCAATCCGTTCATGCAGTTCCATAGTGCCCTTGAACAACAGGAACACACCACCGAACAACAGGATCAGGTCGCGTCCTGAGAAAGCATGCTCAAATATATAGAAGAGTGGTTCGGTCAGGGTCACCACCCATGCAATGGATGCAAGCAAAACCAGACGCATCAGCAAAGCGAGCACTAAACCAATTCTACGTGCGGCATTTCGTTGTTCTGGTGGTAGTTTCTCTGCCAAAATGGCGATAAAGACCAGGTTATCAATACCCAGTACAATTTCAAGTACAACCAATGTCGCCAGACCAACCCATGCAGAGGGGTCGGACATCCATTCCAGAATCATTGAGCTGACTCCTCTGCAAAATTGGCAGTGTTATGATGAAATTGAAAATTTAAAAGGTCGGCACAGGTAGCCAAAACATTTTTTATAGGAAAAAAGAACAAAGCGGAGCGACAACAACCACTACTCATAGAGGTACATAGATTAATAAAAGGATTTTCAGTATAGGCAAGATTGCGGTGAAATTCATCATTTTTATAGGGATGATTTTGGTAATTTTTTTCTAAAGTTTACAGAGAGCCCTGTATGCAAAGTGTGCATCAAACTGTCATAAAAGTCATTTAACCTAGACAACGACAGTGAAAATGATAAGGTAAAAATAAACTAAATGAATAGTATTGTAAAAATGACTGAAAACAACGCAACATCTCCCATCAAAACCACCCAATCCCTGATTGCCTTATATTGCGGTTCCCGTGCAGGCAACAAACCCATTTACCGTAACACAGCCATTGAACTGGCCCAACATATTGCCACGCAAGGTTTCGGGATTGTCTATGGTGGTGCCAGCATTGGCCTGATGGGTCAGGTTGCCGACACCGTGCTTGAGCATGGCGGTGAAGTGGTGGGGGTGATTCCCGAATTTATGTTGGACTATGAAATTGCACATGGTCAGTTGACCGAACTGCATATCGTCAAAAGTATGCATGAACGTAAAGCACTGATGGCAGAACGTGCCAGTGCCTTTATCGCCCTACCAGGCGGATTGGGAACATTCGAGGAAATTCTGGAAATAGCGACTTGGGGACAGCTCAACCAGCACCAGAAACCGATGATTATCTATAACGTCAACCGCTTTTACGATGCCCTGATTGCCCAGCTTGACCATGCGGTTGAAGAGGGCTTTTTACCGCCCCAGCATCGCGCCAAACTGATTATTTGTGAAAACCCTGAGCAGATTTCCAGTGTAATCAAAAATCTGAACAGTCCTGAACATATCAGGGTTTAAAAAGAACATAAAAAAGCGGATCAGGTGATCCGCTTTTATTTTTTACTGTGTATTGACCTGATAGATCGCGGTTGAACCACTGACTTCATTACCAACGATCAACATTGGTTTGCCATTTGGTGAATCTTTAGCAGCAATAAAGATCAATCCCTCTGGACCTAAATCACCATGTGCAGACAAGTTCTTTGATGGATCAGCTTCATCCCAGATTTCACGAGTATTTAAATAATCCTGAAAAATCGGTTGTTTTGGCTGGGTCACATCAAAAACCATCACCCCACCCATACGCTCAAGGCCTAAGAACAGGAATTGTTTATTGCCAATTTTACCAATGGTCAGACCTTCTGGTTCTGGGCCTTTGTTACTGCTGCGTCCACCCAGTGTATTGCCTTTTTCGTGGTTGCTGTTAAACCAGTTTTTACATGGAATATTACGTGCCTTACCCAACTTACACTGATCACTATTCAGGTATTGTTCAATAAAGTCGCCTGAATCATAAGCTATCTTGACCTGATTCTGCGTGTCCCAAATCGAGAATGAACGACCACCCAATACATAGAGTGCGTCATACATCAAATAGTCGGTGAGTGGATTACCATTGACCCCAATTTTATCGCCTGCTTTGGAGTAGTACACAGGTTTACCATTTTCAGTTTGATAACCTTGTGTCCATGTCACTTTTAAACGCCCCAACTGTTTATCATCACGGCAATCACCTGCATCGCCCTTGGTCGCGCCACAATAGCCAAACACTGTTGGGTTCAAGTGTGCACCTGCGGCGAGGTCACGTAAATGTGCAGGTAGATCATCGGCACAACGGCGGTCAAAACCATCTTTATGCACAAGATGCTTCACACGCCATTCTTCAACAAAGCCTTTACTGTTGTCATTATCACAACGTTTTAATTTATTTTTCTCTAGATCTTTTGGCTTGGTCAGGCCAAAATATTCTACGGTCGTCTCACCCCATGCACGCGAATCGCCTTCATTGGCAGAAACCAAATAGGTTTTATTATCCGCTGCGGTATATGCAGCAATACTATCTGGCTGATACATGCCTTTCAGGCCCGACCATGCCTTGATCAGAATATCCTGTACGGTTTTCTTGCCATCAAAATCGCTCACATCCAAGGCATTACTTGAATTTTTGCTGCTATCCAGCATGGATTTAAATGAGCTATCCGTTAAACCATGATCTTTCAGTCCCAATGCCTCAATTGAAGTCACGGTTGCTGTGGCAATATCAATCACCGCAATCGCATTATTTTCCTGTAGGCTTGCCCAGGCGGTTTTGCCATCACTGGAAACCGCAATATATTCAGGCTCTAAATCCTGGGCAACGCTGGCGTTCGGCCCATAAATACGCACACCTTTGGCAAGCAATGCGTCTTTTTGGCTATTAAACGCTTTGAAATCTGCTGTTTTCACTGTTGGCTTAAGAATGTCACTGACATTAATCACACTGATTGAACCCTCTGGGTCAATTTGGTAATCGTCTGACGGTTCGCCCTCATTGGCAACCAATACCATTTGACCATCTGGGCTAAAGGTCAACATATCAGGCAATGCCCCCACAGACACATAGCTTAGACGGCTTAAATCACTTGCCTGATAAAAAGCGACAAAACCTGTATCGGTTTTCTTGCCTGCTTCAATGGCAATCGCAATAATTCCCTGACGAATACTGACACTATTCACGGTTGCACCCGCAGCAATATCCGTTACAGTCAGCGACTTAAGCAACACAGGCTGGGCTGGATTGGATAAATCAAGCACATCCAATGCACCTGCTTTGGCATTGACAATAAACGCGCGTTTCGTTGCAGGATCATAGGCTGGAATTTCCGCGGCACTGACACCAAACGCACCCGCTTCATAACGCCCCAACAAGCTGAGTTGAATATGCTCTGGCGTTGCCTCAACCTCTGGTTTAGGTTCAGGCTTCGGCTCAACCACTTCTGGTTTTGGCTGCACCTCTTCTTTAGGCGAGATGTCCTGATCATCTTCACAGCCAACCATCCCCACTGACAGCAGTGCCGTCAATAAAACTGAAATCTTAAATTTCATCATCAACTTCCATACATTTCTTTTGTACGGCTAAGCTAATGCCTTGAGATTCAAGCTGGATGACAGTTTCATGTCAATTCCATGACGGCTCCTTGACAATTTAAGCCTTTATTTTCATCAGGGTTGCCTTAAACTAAGCTAAAACCTTTATTCATGATATTGCATGTCCACAACCACCCATCAAGCCGTACAGCCTGAATTTCGACTGCTGGTGTTACTGGTTTCCATTGGCTTTTTTATGCAGGCGCTGGACACCACCATTGTCAACACCGCAATCCCAGGCATGGCGGCCCAGCTCAATGAAAATCCCTTGCAGATGCATGGGGTAATCGTGGCCTACGTGCTGTCTGTAGCGACTTGTATTCCATTGAGTGGCTGGCTGGCCGACCGCTTTGGGATTCGCAATGTCTACCTTGCCTCAATGATGATTTTTAGCCTTGCCTCACTGAGCTGCGGGTTATCGCAGAACCTGAATCAACTGCTGTTTTTTCGGGTAATACAAGGCGTTGGTGGCGCATTGCTGATGCCCGTGGGGCGTTTGGCATTGCTGAAGATTATTCCACGCTCGCAGTTCCTTTCCGCCATGAGTTTAATGAGTCTGGCTGGGTTGATTGGCCCGTTGATGGGACCCACGCTGGGTGGCTGGCTGGTGGAAGTGGCAACATGGCACTGGATTTTCCTGATCAACCTGCCGATGGGTATTATCGGTATGATCATGACATTTAAGATCATGCCCAATCAAAAAGAGCCGACGGTGAAAACTTTCGATTTCAGCGGTTTTATCTTATTGATGGTCGCAATGGTCGGTTTATCCTTAGGCATTGAAAATATGGCCTCCTCACAATATTCAAATCTTGTGAGTATCAGCTTATTGTTGATTGGTATAATTGCCACAGTTAGCTATGCCTATCACGCCCATAGCCATCAAAATGCGCTATTTCATGGGCGTTTATTCCGTTACAAAATCTTCTCAATCGGTCTATTAGGTAATTTCTTCGCACGTTTGGGCAGCAATGCCATTCCCTTTATTTTACCGTTGATGTTACAGGTGGCTTTTGGCTTTGAACCGTTTGTCACAGGTTTAATGATGATCCCACTGGTCTTAGGCTCATTGTTTTCCAAACCCATTATCCGCCCACTGATCCAGCGTGTTGGCTATCGTCGTTTTCTACTGATCAATACCGTTCTCGTTGGATTATGTATCGCCAGTTTTTCCCTGATGACAGCAGCCACACCGTTGTGGCTCAAAATATCGCACCTGTTTATTTTTGGGACGCTCAATTCCCTACAATTTGTTGGCATGAACACCCTGACCCTGAAAGACCTGCCGCAGCAGGATGCCAGCAGTGGCAACAGTTTCCTTTCCATGATCATGATGCTATCCATGAGCATTGGGGTGGCATTGGCTGGGACACTGATTAACGTATTTGGTCAGCATGTCTCAACCGCGTCCATCACCACCGCGTTCCATGCCACGTTGGTTACACTGGGCTGTATCAACCTGATTACCGCACTGGTGTTTTGGCAAATTCCAAAAGAAATGGCAGACTAAATGCGTGAAAAAAATATAGCTGACAACATGGCAAACAAAGCTGAGCAACATCTACGCGCCCGATATTATCCAACCTATGTGAGTGTGGGCCTGGCCGTCATGCTCGGTGTGGTGAGCTATTTCGGCCTGTTCCATCAGCAGAAAGCCTCTGCGCAGGACTATGTCATTCGTGGCTTTGATGTCTCGCACCATCAGGGTGAAATTAACTGGAAAAAAATCTCTCCAGTGCAGTACCAGTTTGTCTATCTCAAAGCCACTGAGGGTGGCGACTTTAAAGACCGAAACTTTCAGGAAAATTGGCTTAAGGCACGCGAGCAGGGCCTGCATGTTGGAGCTTATCATTTTTACCGTTTATGTCGGGATGGCAAGGTGCAGGCAGAAAATTTTATTGCCACAGTTCCCAAAAAGGCCGATGCCCTGCCCCCCGTCATTGACCTTGAATATGACAGCAACTGTATCAATACCTTTACCAAAGAACAGTTACTCAGGGAAATTCAGGTCATGCATGACCAATTACAGCAACACTACGGCAAGCAGCCCATTTTTTATATCTCCAAGAGCTTTTACCATATTGTACTGATGGGCAGCTTTGTCCATACGCCGCTTTGGGTACGTGATTATCAGGAACAGCCCAAGCTGAAAGATGGACGGCAATGGCTGTTTTGGCAACATACCCAGAATGGCAAAATTGATGGCATTGATAAACCAGTCGATTTAAATGTTTATGTCGACTCTCCCAAACAGTGGCGAGCCTTTTTAAAAGAGCAAGGCATTCAGGATGGCAAATGAGCTACGCAAGATCATCCATATTGACATGGATGCCTTCTATGCCTCTGTTGAGTTGAGGGAACGTCCCGAGCTCAGGGATTTGCCTGTGGTGGTGGCCTTTCATCATACCCGTGGTGTGGTTGCTGCCGCCTCCTACCCTGCCCGTGTCTTTGGCCTGCGTTCTGCCATGTCGATGGGGCAGGCACGAAAACTTTGTCCACAGGTGATTGTGCTTGAACCGAACTTTGAGAAATACCGAGAGGTGTCTGCACAAATTCACCATATTTTTCAGCAATATACCCCACTGATTGAACCGCTGTCACTGGATGAGGCCTATCTGGATGTGACTGAGAACCTAAAAAACATCCCCAGCGCTACCGAGGTTGCGACACAGATCCGTGCCGATATTCTGGCAGCCACTGGACTGACCGCTTCCGCAGGCGTTGCCCCGAATAAGTTTCTGGCAAAAATTGCATCGGACTGGAACAAGCCTAATGGCCTGTTTGTGATCAAGCCCTCACAGGTACTCAGCTTCATTCAGGATTTGCCCGTCAGTAAAATTCACGGTGTTGGCAAGGTGACCCAGCACAAGCTGCATCAGCTTAATCTGCACACTCTGGGTCAACTGCAACAAATTGAAGAGCATGTGCTGATCCACCATTTTGGCAAATACGGAAAACAACTGTATTTATATGCACAAGGGATTGATCATCGCCCTGTAAAAGCGGAACGGGAACGCCAACAAATATCAAAAGAGATCACCTTTGATGATGATTATACCCTTGAACAATGCCACCACACTTGGCAGCCGTTGACTGAACAGGTCTGGCGTAGCCTGAATAAAAAGCAACTGTTGGCCCGTGGTGTCAACATCAAGTTAAAACTAAAGAATTTTCAGGTTTTACAGCACAGTAAAAGCTTTAAGCAACCACTGCAATCACAGCAGGACCTATGGCAGGTGGTGTTGCAGTTGCTGAATGAAATGCATATTGAACCTAGTTTGCAGTTCCGTCTGGTTGGCGTGGGTGTTTATCAATTGCAGCAAGCCCAGCAGGAATCCCAGCTTTGCTTGTGGTAGTGGCGTTTTTTTATTCAAAAACACAGTTTCTGTTTAAATTTATGTTTGCTTTTTATGCGCTTTTCAGTACTCTAGGCAGCGCAAGCATATTATCCATGTGATTTGCTGATGCTAAAGAAATCCTCACTTTTAGCATATGCTCCTGTGGTTGGCGTGACGATCAAATCCGCATATTACAGGGCACTTCTGGTGTCCTTTCTCAATTTTTTCCCTCTGTAAAATTTTCAGGATTACGCTTTTCTCCCTGCCGAGTTCAGCTAAACTGTATCCATATAATTAGAAAATATTGATTACTGATCATTATGAATCAAAAAAATTCTATGCGTGGAAGATGAAGCCGCAATTATTTTACCTTTACGCTACGCACTGGAACGTGAGGGCTGGCAGGTCAGTTGGACCACTACGGGGACTCAGGCACTGCAACTGCTTTCACAGCAGGGTTTTGATTTTATTATTCTGGATGTGGGCCTACCTAATATCAATGGCTTTGAGGTGTGCAAGCAACTGCGTCAGAAGTATCAGACCCCCTTACTCTTTTTAACTGCGCGTGATGATGAGATTGACCGTGTGGTCGGTCTGGAAATTGGCACGGATGACTATTGCAGCAAGCCCTTTAGCGCGCGTGGAATTGTGGCAAGGATTAAAGCCTTTTATTTTTGCAGCAACGCAGGCTGGTTCGCATGGAAAGCTTTGCTGCCTGATTTATAGAAAATTACACTGTGGCTAGGGGCCATGCAGTACAATCAGCCTATGTTTTTTTCATTAGGTTACCATTATGTCTGTGCAAAGACTGCATATCACTTCACGTTATTGCGAAGTCGCAATTTCAGGAAATCAGGTTCATCTGGCTGGACAACTGGCAGATGACACCAGCGTAGATATTAGCGCACAGACCCAGCAGACCTTAGATAACATTGACCGTTTACTGGCTGAGGCAGGCACAGACAAAACCCATATTTTATCTGTGTTTATTTTCCTGAAAGACATTGAAAAAGATTATGCCGCCATGAATGCCGTTTGGGATGCGTGGATTGCTGAGGGGCATCCCCCAGCACGTACCTGTGTGGAATCCAGACTCTATGCGCCTGATGTTCTGGTGGAAATGACCGTTACAGCAGTGTGCCCCGATTAGGACGATTTCACTGCCAGAACGTTGTATTTTATCGCGCGCTCCGCCTGTGGCATGGTCACTGCTGTAGTGGTTCTTGATACAGCAGGCGCGAACAGGTCAGGAATCAGGTCTTCCCGTAACTGCTGCTCAGTTGGAATCGCACTGTAACGCAATACGCGATATCCAGCTAGTTCTAGCAGACTGTCCTGATAATGTTTTTGTTGCAGGCGATTGACATAGGATTCGTCTGCAATCTCAATGATGGCTAGCACCTGATACTGCTGATCCAGCACCACAAAATCGGCCACCAGCCCCTGATACTTACGGCGAGTATGGGCAAACTTTGTGGTGAGTAGTGCATCAAAAGACACATGTGCCAATACGGTATGCCGTGGCAAAACCGCCTGTAAACGCATCAGGGTAATCTGTTCAGAAATATTCAGGATACCACGTCGTTTCAGTGGGCTGTCCTGACGCCGATTTTGGTGCAAACTTCGAACTGCAAATACTGTAATAAACAGTAGTCCAACTATTGTTATGAAATAATACATTTCTATCCAATCCCTTTAGATTTTTTATAATCATTTTGGCTTTGATGCCAATTTTTTAGTCAATACTTTTTTAATCAACAGCGAGCGATAGCAAAGTCATTTTAGCAGTACAAACTTAAATTTTTTAATCGTGTTTGAACAGCCGACCAAAGTCGTAAAAGCGTCCTGCACCTTTATTTATAATCATCCTGTGGGGAATATTCAAGTCGATATTGTCAGTATATGTTTCTATAAATTGTAGTTTTACCAATAATTTGTGACCACACCCTCATTTGTGTATCTAAAGGAAAGCATGAGAGTTCATGCTTTCCCAAATTCAACTTAACGAGGAGTTTTTGACTTCGCTTTTGGCTTACCAGAAAATGGCCTTTTCTCGCCTGTTTCACGCGGTGGCAAGCCTGTATGCTGGGTTAGAATCTGTCCTTCTTGTGGACGTTTCTGGCCTGACTGCGGCTGTCCTGTACGTTTTGCGGAATCCCCTGCCACAGTGGAGTTTTTCTTGCGCGCCGACTTATATTCGCCCTCAGCGGTTCCCTGTGGCTGGTAGGTTGGAATCAGGTGCTGTTTAGAATTTCCAATCAGGTCTGAACGTCCCATTTCCTTTAAAGCTTCACGCAATAGAGGCCAGTTGTTTGGGTCATGGTAACGCAAGAATGCCTTATGCAAACGGCGACGTTTTTCACCCTTAACAATATCCACATTTTCAGTATAACGGGCCACTTTAGACAGTGGGTTCTTGCCCGAATAATACATGGTGGTCGCAGTGGCCATCGGCGATGGATAGAAGGTCTGTACCTGATCGGCACGGAAACCATTCTTCTTCAGCCAGACTGCCAGATTCATCATATCGTAGTCGGTTGTACCAGGATGTGCGGCGATAAAGTATGGAATCAGATACTGTTCCTTACCTGCTTCCTTACTGAAACGCTCAAACATTTGTTTAAAGCGGTCAT
>CAZKJI010000073.1:0-10885 GCA_964553005.1 uncultured Acinetobacter sp.
GCCACACGCCATAAATATATTTACCGTGCCATTGAAAAACTGGCACAGGAAAACTCGCCTTATGACGCGGTTCTGGTCAATGACTGGTTACTCAAGCAAAACCTGCTGGATGCGATTGGTGGTGAAGAGTATTTAATGCAATTGATGGCAGATTCTCCATCAAGCTTCTATAACCTTGAAATCTATGCCAGTAAGATTAAGGAATTTTCAACCTTACGCAGCATGATCAAGGTCAGCAGCGACATTTTACAAAATGCCTATGACACCAAAGGCCGTCCTGTCAGCGAAATTCTGGACTTGGCTGAAACCAATATTTTCTCTCTGGCAGAACAGCATAACAACAATAAAAAGGATTCAGGCCCAAAATCAATCAGTTCAGTCACTGCGGATGTGATTAGCAAACTGGATGAGCTGTCCAAAATGGATGGCAATATCACAGGTCTTTCCACAGGCTTCCTTGAGCTGGACAATAAAACCTATGGGATGCAGGCGGGCGATTTAATTATTGTTGCTGCACGTCCTTCGATGGGTAAAACCACGTTTGCCATGAATTTAGTCGAGAGCGTACTGTTTAATTGCAACCTCCCTGCTCTTGTTTACTCTATGGAAATGCCAGCAGATTCAATCGCAATGCGTTTGATTTCATCTTATGGGAAGGTGCATCAAGGGCATTTACGTTCAGGTAAATTGGACGGCGACGAATGGTCAAAAGTAACTGGTACTATTCTACAATTACAAGAAAAACATCTTTATATTGATGATTCCTCTGCCCTACCACCAACAGAGGTTCGAGCACGTGCCAGACGCATTGCCAAAATGCATGATGGCAAAATTGGCTGTATCATGGTCGACTACTTACAGTTAATGAAAGTGCCAGGTATGGGTGATAACCGTGTTGGCGAGATTTCAGAAATTTCACGTAGCTTAAAAGCCTTAGCCAAAGAGATGAACTGCCCTGTGATTGCTTTGTCACAGCTGAACCGTTCCTTAGAGAACCGACCTAATAAACGTCCTGTAATGTCAGACTTGCGTGAATCTGGTGCGATTGAGCAGGATGCGGACTTAATCATGTTTATTTACCGCGACGAAGTTTATAATAAAGAATCTAAAGAAGCAGGTACTGCCGAAATTATTATTGGTAAACAGCGTAACGGCCCTATTGGTACGGTACGTCTTGCTTTTGAAGGACAATATACGCGTTTTAGTAACTTATCTCCTGAGTATTATGCTCAATACGATGACGAGGAATAATCCCTCGGTTATTGATCTGCCTTAAATACTTTCCATGTCGACCCAAAGGAGAAATCAGGGTGCGCCAAGCAACAGTTTATATTGACAGTCAAGCACTACAATATAATTTAAACCGTGTTAAAC
Organism: uncultured Acinetobacter sp.; assembly: GCA_964553005.1. Taxonomy (GTDB): domain Bacteria; phylum Pseudomonadota; class Gammaproteobacteria; order Pseudomonadales; family Moraxellaceae; genus Acinetobacter. The sequence goes on from CAZKJI010000073.1 coordinate 1,375, forward strand.
AACTTGCCCCAACAGCGAAAATTGTCAGTATGGTCAAGGCCAATGCTTACGGACATGGAGTTAAAGACTGTTTAGCCGCCTTAAGTGCCACGGATGCCTTTGGAGTCGCCTGTTTAGAAGAAGCTTTAGAGATCAGGCAACTGGGATATTCTCAACCCATCACTTTGATTGAGGGCATATTTTCAGAAGACGAAATGCAACAAGTAATTGAGCACAAACTCGAATGCCTGATTCATCAAAGTCAACAAGTTGAATGGTTGATTCAGCATAAACAAGCTTATAATGCTTTGGGCTTAAAAGTGTGGGTCAAGCTAAATAGCGGAATGAACCGTTTAGGCTTTAAAGTGACTGAAATTATCGATGTCATTCAACGTTTAAAATCAGAAGGCTTTAGCTGTGTCCTTACTATGCATTTTGCCAATGCAGATGCCGATCACCCTTTAAATGAACAACAAAAGCAGCAATTTCTCCATGTCAAAGAAGCATGTGCCCCTATCTTAGCATCATGTTGTAACTCCGCTGCGATCTATAAATACCCTGAATTGCATTTCGATTTCGTTCGCCCAGGGATCATGTTGTATGGTGCAACGCCTTTTGCAGATCAAAACGTCCATGCGCTTGATCTCAAACCTGTGATGAGCTTTGAGGCAGAAATTATTGCGCTTAATTCTATTCAACAAGGCGAATCTGTAGGTTACGGTTCAACGTTTACAGCAACACAGCCTATGAATATTGCGATTGTCTCAATTGGCTATGGTGATGGTTATCCAAGAGCATATATCAAACCAAATTTTGTGGCGATTCATCAGCAGTTAGTTCCCATGATCGGACGTGTCAGCATGGATATGATTGCGATTGATGTCACTCATATTCAGGCAGAGATCGGCACTAAAGTCGAGCTTTGGGGCAAATCTCGTTTGGTTGATGATGTCGCTGCCGCAAATGGCACGATTGGTTACGAATTATTATGTCGGTTAAGTAATAGACCCATTCGAAAAGTGATTTAAAACAGATAAAAAATCCAAGCCTTTGCTTGGATTTTTTCTTATATGATTACAAACCATAATCAGTCGTAGGCTTTGGTAACTCTTGAAGTCCACGGCGCAAGGTATCAGACCACTGTTTACTAATTTGGGTAAAGTAAGGATCTTCCTCACTGATGCGCTTGCCGCCTGGAATTTTAAAACTATCTTTATGATAAACCAACGCGTCTAAAGGCAATCCGACAGAAACATTAGACCTTAATGTTGAATCAAAAGAGATCAAACTGCAACGTAACGCATCATCTAATAGCATCGTATAGTGCAGTGCACGATCTAAAATTGGCTTTCCATACTTACTTTCACCAATCTGGAAATATGGGGTATCGGTAGTCGCACAGATAAAATTACCTTGTGGATAGACATTATACAGTTGCATTTCCTCCCCCTGAATCTGCCCACACACCAAAATACTACACGAGTAGTTCATCTGTTCCTGCGTATCTGTCGTGATGTCTTCCAATACCTTGCGCAAGGTTTTACCTACCAGTTCCGCAACCTCAAACATGGTGTTGGCACTATATAAATTTGGCTCTTGATGTAATGCTAAAGCATTTTGTAAATGACCAATAACAGCTTGTGTTGTTGCTAAATTACCTGCTGTTTGCAATGCAATAAAACGCTCACCTTCAACACCAAAGGTATGTAATTTACGAAATACAGAAATATGATCGACCCCTGCATTAGTTCGAGTATCACTAATCAATACCAAACCTTGCTCTAATCTTAATGCACAACAATAGGTCATCTCTTCTTCTCTTACCTTCAACAAGCCAAAACTTGAACCGTAGATATCATACTTTCCAGCCCACCTTGCTCACGGATACCTCGAATTGGTGCAACATCTAGATAATCACGACCAACTGCGACATAAATATGATTTTTTGGGGTAAATATCTGGTTACTTACATCGAAACAATACCACTCATTTTCTACAAAAACCTCAGCCCATGCATGACTGGCTAGGTGCGGTTGATTTGCATCATATATATAGCCAGACACATAACGAGCTGGTAAATGTAATCCACGGCACATTGCAATTAAAATATGTGCATGATCTTGACATACACCTTGTCTTGCATGAAATGCATCAATTGCAGAAGTCGTCACTGAGGTGGTCTCAGGCTGGTACTGAACTTGTTGTAAAATTTTCTCAGATAAAAGTATTAAATGCTTACGATCTTTTACTTTGACCACCGCCTGAGCAAAATCAAGCATACTTGGATCGCAACACGTCATCATGGTACGCTGCAAAAAAAGCATTGGAGAAACATCCATTTTTACATAGCCGAGTTCTGTTGCATATAAATCAACGACACCTTGCGCCATAATGGTCAAGTAGCGATATTCATGTCTCTGAGTTGCAGTGATCCATAAATTATTAAATGCGTCTCTTTGACATGAATATTGTCCCGGCACACTAATATGCCAGTTTTCTATGCTTTGGTGCATAGAACTCTGTGGCATCATTTTAATCGATTGCACACTATTTCGAGCAACTTGCGTATAACGATAGTGCGTTTGATGATTCACCATGAGTTTCATGAGAATGCCTCAAATTGATTTTCTAAGTTATAGGTAAAGGCATAAAACTGATTTAAATAAGGTTGCTCTTTTAGAATCTGCCAATTTGGCTGCAAGTCATCCCAACCTAGTTCAAATAACTGTTCAATAATCGGATCAATCGAAGCTATAACATCCTGAATATTATGTTGAAAACGGAAATGCGTATCAATTTTTTCAATACATTGTCCAACATGAAAGAATAAGAAAACATCGTTTTGTTCTGTTTTTAAAAGAGCACAACACTTCCCTACGACGGCTTGAATCTCTTCACCATCTGATACTGCATTTTTAATTATATGATTCAGCTCAGCATAGGTTTGAGCTGACAGTAAACCACGTAATTCTTGAATATTATCTCGAGCAATCTCAAGCTGGCTCAATAAAGAATAGGGTTGTTGATGATCTAGCATAAAATTATTCAGATTCTCAGCATCATCGATATGTAAACAAAGTGCTTGAGCAAAATCTGCTGCTTGTTCATCATCACAAAATGGCAAATGGCTAGCAACATGACCAATTCTAAATAAATAACGACCTAACCAATAAATATGATGAGCGCTTGAGCTAAGTAAAAGCATAAATTTCCTCCCTTATATATGATCAAAATCCCCAAAGTACGGCACTAGGCGATAGACTTTGGACTAAAACTCTTAAGGAAAGCGTTCAAGAATGCAATGTTTCTACAACCCATGTATCTTTGATACCACCGCCTTGAGAGGAATTAACCACTAAAGAACCCGCTTGCATTGCAACTCGAGTCAGACCTCCTGGCACAATCTCAGTACGATAAGGCGAACTCAAAACGAATGGGCGTAAATCGATATGTCGTTCAGCAACCCCTTCGGACGTTAATGTTGGTGCTACAGAAAGTGCCAGAGTGGGTTGTGCAATATACAAATGTGGTGTTTCAATAATTTTTTGTCTAAATAGTTCAATTTGTTGTTGATCTGCTTGTGGTCCAATCAACATCCCATATCCACCCGAACCTTGTGCCTCTTTCACGACCAATTTTTCTAAATTACTAAGTACATAATCCAAGTGTTCTTGATCACGACATTGATATGTCGGAACATTACTTAAAATTGCTGTTTCACCCAAATAAAATTGAATCATTTTATCAACATAAGGATAAATTGATTTATCGTCAGCAACACCTGTACCTGGTGCGTTTGCAATCACAACATTTTTTTGCAAATAAGCCGACATCAACCCTGCAACTCCTAATGTACTATCAGGTCTAAAAGTTAACGGATCAAGAAAGTCATCATCGACACGGCGATAGATCACATCAACTTGCTGACGACCACGAATTGTTTTAACAAAAACTCGATCATTTTCAACAAATAAATCTCGACTCGTGACTAATGGCACATCCATTTCTCGTGCTAAAAATGAATGCTCATAATAAGCACTGTTAAAACGACCCGGTGTTAATACCACAATAAGTGGCTTATCCACATAAGCGTTCTCTTCTAAAATTGCTCTTAATAAAGTTGGGTATTGTTCTATGCCTTGCAAATTGTTACTGATGCACAAATCAGGCATGAGCTTTTGACTAATCTTACGACTCTCAATCATATAAGATACGCCAGACGGTGTTCTTAAGTTATCTTCAAGTACGAAGAAATCACCCTGACCATCACGAATAATATCAATACCGCTAATTTGTGAATAAACCTTCCCTTTAAGATGATGATTTAACATATGTGGCTGAAATGCTTCATGTGCAATCACTTGATCAGCAGGAATAAGCCCCTCTTTTAAAATATGTTGTCCATGATAAATATCATCTAAAAATGAATTGAGTGCTTTCACACGTTGTGCACAACCTGATGAAATTTTTTCCCATTGTTTCTTTTCAATCACTCTTGGAATCAAATCATAAGGAATGGTTCGCTCAGCACCCTCTTGATCGCCATACACATTGAATGTGATTCCCTGATAAAGGAAATGTTGTTTCGCTTGATTCCCAAGTGTTCGTAACTCATCAAGGCTGCGAATACTCAACCACTGTTCAATTTTTTTCGAAGCTTCCGCATTAAAACTTTTGTCATCAAGCATCTCGTTAAAAAACTCAGATTTAAGCTGCTCAAACAAGTTTGTGCTGACACTAAGCTGTGGGATAAATGTAGACGAATGGACTGATACTGCTGCCGTTTGCTCTTGAGTATAATAATCCGCACTGGCATGTAGGTTGTGTTCTTGTTCTGACATAGAAACCTCGTCTCATCATTTATTTATATCTTAAATAAGCAATTTCAATGCCACCTATATAAAACGATTATTTTTTAATCAGGATTAAGATCATTCAATAAATCGACAGTTGTTTCAGTCGTAAATACGTAATCTCAAGATCATGGGCTTGCTAAATAGCGCTAGTTTTTTTATTGTGTCTGCTTTAGACCATTAAATTACGTATTTCGCTTATGTCATCCGTACAAGAAAAAGAAACTTCCAATAGCCTTTATCGCCAATGGCAGATATTGTCTCGTCTTTCTACAGGGAAATGGATGGGGACACGTGAATTACAAGAAACATTACAACGTGAAGGAATCGAAATTAGCCTTCGAACCATTCAGCGGGATTTAAATCAGATTGCTCAACGCTTTCCCATTGAAAGCAATAAGACTGTACCGCAAGGTTGGCGTTGGCGTTCAGATGCACCCATCCAAAGCTTGCCACATATGACCAGCTCTCAAGCTGTCACCTTTATGATGGTAGAAGAACATTTAAGACACTTACTTCCGCCAAGTTTACTTGAAGAAATGACACCTTGGTTTGATCTGGCAAAACGTAGTTTGTCTACACAAAACAATGTCAGACAATGGATCAATCGCGTTCGTATTGTTCCTGCTTCGCAACCATTAATCCCTCCGATGGTTGATAAACAAGCTCAACAAGCAATTTATGAAGGCTTACTACAAGATAAACAAATTGAATGTATATATCGAGCACGGACCAATTCAGGAGAAGATAAATCCTATATTTTAAATCCTTTAGCTTTGGTTCAAAAAGGTGCAGTAATTTATTTAATCTGTACCAGAAATGATAAAACTGAAGTACAAACTTTTGCCCTGCACCGTTTTAAAGCAGCAACTGTACTTGATAACCGTGCTCTACATCCCGTAAATTTTGATATTGATAATTATATCGAATCAGGCGCGTTGGGCTTCCGTGTAGATTACAGCAAACCGACCGAACAAATTCAGCTCAAACTAACGATGACTGAAAGTACAGCAAAAAGCTTTTATGAAAGTCAGTTAAGTAAAGACCAAAAGATTACGCCGTTAGAAGAAAATATTGTTGAGGTGAGCGCAACTGTTCCCTTTACGTCTCAACTGGTGTGGTGGTTACGTAGCTTTGGTAAAAAGCTGCTCAATATTGAGCCAAGCGTTGTATATAATGCTGTGAAAGAGATAGAAGAGTAATAAGGCAAAAGATTTAACGTAATTGGCTATCCTTACTTCCCCGCCGATTAAATAGTTCCAGTGCCTTACTCTTTTCCTCAAGTTGTTGCTGGCAACGAATACAATATTTCACGCCTTTCATCGCTTCACGGCGGGCTTGAGGAATGGGCTCGCCACATTCTTCACAATATACTGCAGCTTCTCCATCTTCATTATGAGAAAGACCTTGTCTTGCTTTTGCAATCGCATCATAAATTGTTGCATCAATCTGCTCCTGCTCTGCACCGTCACGTGCCCAACCACCTGCCATTGCTGATCCCGTTTCATTTTTATATCTTGTCAATTTAAAATTCTAATACCATTTTATTTAGCTCACAATACGATTATTTATACTGATCACAACTGCTGTGCTATCCACTTCAAAGCACAGCAGTTTTTATTTTTAGAAAAAATAAGGGAATCAATAGATTCCCCTAGATTTATTATTCGTTTTTTTATTTAACATTTAGGGTTATTCTTATTGTATTAAAATGTTCAAACCAATTCCTTTCCCCGCCTGATCAGAATTGGCTTGTACCTTTTTAATCGCCTTGATATAACCTAACATTGGCATGCCAGTTCATATCCATTATAGCGAATTGTTTTTTTCGTCATGGTTAAAACCCTCTTCGTTTGAATGTAGAGTGAATATAACGGGGATTTTCCATTCTGTGAAATAACAATGACTGAAATAAAAAGCTGATTTTTTGCTAGAGATTTTTGATATATAAATCCATAAAAATAAAAAAGCCCCTTTTAAAAAGAGGCTTTTGACGTTATCTATTCAGTTTAAGCTGAAAATGGATGACGTAAAATAATGGTTTCTGCACGATCTGGACCTGTAGAAACAATATCAATTGGGCATTCAATTAACTGCTCAAGACGTTTTACATAAGCTAACGCATTTGCAGGAAGTTGATCAATTTGAGTTAAGCCTACTGTAGACTCACTCCAACCTGGCATTGTTTCATAGATTGGTTTTAAGCTTTCAAATGAAATTGCATCAGAAGAACCAGCACAGCCTGAATCCACATCTTCATAGCCTACACAGATCTTGATTTCTTCTAAACCATCTAATACATCTAGCTTAGTCAAGCAAATACCAGACAATGAGTTCACTTCAACTGAACGACGTAGGATTTCAGCATCGAACCAGCCACAACGACGTTGACGACCTGTAGATGCACCAAATTCGTGACCCACTGTACCTAAATGACGACCAATCGCATCACCTGTATCTGTAGCAGCATCGTAGTGCAACTCGGTTGGGAATGGACCAGCGCCTACACGTGTTGTATATGCTTTAGTAATACCTAATACATAATCTAAATGTAATGGCCCCATACCAGAACCAGAACTTACGCCACCAGCGGTTGTATTCGAACTTGTTACAAACGGATAAGTACCATGATCGATGTCAAGTAACGAACCTTGAGCACCTTCAAACATAATTGACTTACCTTCTTTGCGGTAATCATGTAACACTTTGGTCACGTCAATCACTAATGGTGCAAGCACTTCACGCCATTGATTACAAAGCTCAAGTACATCTTCAAACTTCACTTCATCAACACCATAGAATTGAGAAAGTTGGAAGTTATGAAGCTCTAGCATTTCCTTAAGTTTTTCTTCAAGTAATGCGCCACCACGAATCAAATCAGCTACACGTACAGCACGACGTGCAACTTTATCTTCATAAGCTGGACCAATGCCACGACCTGTTGTACCAATTTTGGCATTACCACGTTTTTTCTCACGTGCTTGGTCTAGTGCAATATGGTTAGGCAAAATCAAAGGACAGTTTGGTGAAATACGTAAACGCTCTTTAACAGGCACGCCTTCCGCTTCCAAAATCGCCATTTCTTTGATTAATGCTTCAGGAGAAAGAACAACACCATTCCCGATTAAGCACAATACGTTTTCACGTAAAATACCTGATGGAATGAGGTGTAATACAGTCTTCTTACCACCGACGACAAGTGTGTGACCTGCATTGTGTCCACCTTGATAGCGTACGACCGCAGCCGCCTGATCTGTGAGCAGGTCGACGATCTTACCTTTACCCTCGTCGCCCCATTGGGTACCCAGTACCACAACATTTTTGCCCATAATAGCCTCATTACATCATGCTGTTAAAATTGGAAGCCAAGCTTTTTCAACTTAGCAATTAAATTTTTTCAATTACCCATTGCCCATTTTGCAACACCATTTGATGCGTCGCATAAGGTACAGAGCTTAAATCATCATTACCTAACAATTGCACTACACTTAAACCTTGAGTACGTGCATCAGCAATAGCATTCAATAGATCTTGTTGATTGCCTTTAGGAGCGACCACTGTTTCAATTTCAGCAAATTGTGTAGCGCCTAAAGCATATAAATCACAACTAAAACCTGTTGCTGGACGAGCACGACCAAAGTGCTCACCAATACCATCATAACGCCCACCCTGAGCAAGTGGCGCAGCGCGATTAGGCGCATAAATGGCATACATCAAACCCGTATGATAGTGGTAACTACGCAGTTCAATGACATCTATACCAATATCAAGGCTAGACCAGCGAGATCTTATTTCTGCAAAAGTTGTTTTCAATGCATCAAACGCATTTTTAAAATCAACATCATTTAAAATATTTGGACTTAAATGTGCTTGCAAAGCGTCTAGATCGCTTGCATAACGACCTAGAGCATAAAAATCAGTACCCATTGGCAAGTCTTGAGTAAATTCTTCTAATTCTGGTAAAGCCTTACGCTGATATAAATCAGACAGCTGATTTTCAGTATTTTTATTTAAACCAGCGCGCTTAACCAGACTACGGAATAAACCAACATGACCTAAGTCTAAGTGAACACCTTGTAAACTATCTGTTTTTTCCAACAAACCGAGCATAACATCAATCATTTCGACATCAGCTTCGATGCTGTCATGACCATATAGCTCCGCACCCAACTGGAGTGGGGCGCGTGTTGCATTAAAGTTTTGCGGTTTTGTATGAAGGACTGTACCTGCATAGCAATAACGAGCTACACCTTCAATTGGTCGAACATGCGCATCAATACGTGCAACTTGCGGTGTCATATCCGCTCGAACACCAAGCAAACGACCAGAAAGTTGATCAATAACTTTAAATGTAACCAAATCTAAATCTTGATTTGATTCTGAAAGTGAAGATAACGATTCGATGTATTCAATAAATGGGGTATATACCAATTGATAACCGCGAACTGCAAGAAAATCTAATGCTTGTCTACGCAAAGCTTCAACAACTTGCGCTTGTTCGGGCAATACATCTGCTACCCCGTCAGGGAGCAACCATGTCTCTGAAATGGTCATGTTCAAACCTAAAATCTGTTCAATGTGGAGGCATCCACACAAAAAGCAACCACATAAAAAAATCGGGTGAATGCCCGATTCAGCGTAGTGTAGCACGAAGATTTATATGATGCACCTGAGAATTT
>CAZKJI010000074.1:0-10508 GCA_964553005.1 uncultured Acinetobacter sp.
GTTTACTGCATGAGCTTGCAACCATGCCTGTTCACCCTGAATCTGTGCCAATCAACATGCTGGTTCCGATTGAAGGCACACCACTTGCCGACGTTGAAAAACTGGATGTGACCGAATGGATTCGTACCATTGCGGTTGCGCGTATCATTATGCCACACAGTTACATTCGTTTATCTGCGGGTCGTGAGTCACTCAGCGACTCTGATCAGGCATTGGCATTTATGGCTGGGGCAAATTCACTGTTCTCTGGTGATAAGCTTCTGACCACACCAAATGCTGGTGAAGGCAAAGATCAGGTCTTGTTTGCCAAACTGGGTTTAAGCGCAGAAAAGCCGAAACCAACTGTTGCAGAACTTTCAATTGATGCAATGAGTGCATAAGCTTTTGAAAAGCAGCCAAATAAAAACCGAAATATGATGAAGTCATCCTATTTCGGTCATTTTTTTGGTTTTTATGAGTTTAATCGAATAAACCAAATTTAGATTTACACGGTATCAAGTTTTTGCGTAATACGAATACGCCTATTTTTTAGATGTTTGGCCAGGGTATACAGAACTACACTGAAAGTCACAAGCAAAAGGATCATTCCCCACAGAACCACACTCACAATTTGCGAAACACGCTCTGCCTGTTGTGCACGTAAATCCAGTGCTTGTGTCGAGGCGGTGATACTTTTGCCATAAAGTTGTTGCTGCATGATCCATAACTGCTCAGGTTTAAAATCATATTCTTTAAACTGAACTGGGTTATTCTTTTCAGCAGCAATCAGTTGATTGACATAAACATTTGCTGTCTTTCGATCAACAGGCTGATGTAGTAAGGCCACCTGTGCCAGCACATAGGCCTTTTCAGTCGATGAAATATTAGCTTGCTGTAGGTCCTGCGCAATCTGGCTTTCAACGATATTGTTCCGATAGCTCATCCATTGCTGATAAGCCTGCTCAGTTTCATCTTTCCAGTCATACTGGATATAGCTCAAACCTGACCACAACAGAATAAAGCCAATCACCCATGCCAAGATTCGCTGTGTCCATGCCTGAAAACGGCGTTGAAAAAATTTAAGCTTCTTCGCCCAACTGACCAGTAAAAATGCGCCAATAAATGAGACAAATATTTTAAGGAACAGCCAGCCAAACCATGAAAGCAAATTAAAGAAATAATCAACAGGCTGTTTAAAAGGAACAAGTTCCTGCACATGATAAGGCAAATCCAGTGCCTGAACATGCACGGAAAGATCAAAGAAACGATAGATAAACTCTTTTTGCAAAAACAGGGATGCAATGATGACAACCGCCAATGTGCTGGTCAGGAAAAACCAGATCATCAGGTTACGTTGGCGTTTCTTTAAAATATCTAAACGCTGATCAATCGGCTGTACACTCAAATCGTCTATGGGCGACAATGATCTTTCCTCTTAAGATTACTAATTCAGGTTTTTCGGGGGATTCTGCCCGCTATTTTCAACAACCAAATGATTCAAACTATCCTGTAATGCACGCAAACGTGTGGTTGCTTCAGCACGTTTCTGCATCCCTTCTTTCTGGATTTGAATCACGTCGTTTACTGTTTTAATGAGGGTATTTTGTACATGTTCAAGGGTTTCCACATCAATGACTGAACGTTGATTCGCTTTAGCGGTATCGACTGAGTTCTGATGCAATAGTTCAGCATTACGGCGCAGTAATTCATTGGTGGTATCATCAATGGCCTTGGCAAGTTGTACACTATTCTTCTGCTCCTGCAATGAAATCGCCAAACTAATCTGGTTTTTCCATGCAGGCAAGGTAATGTTTTTGATGGCATAGAACTTATCCACCAACATTAGGTTATTTGACTGGATAATCCGAATCATCGGCAAGGTTTGCATCGCAGATTGCTGTAGAACCTGTAAATCACTGACTCTTTTCTCAAGGTTATTGGCTAGGTGATTCAAGTCATAAATCTGCTGTGTGGTTTGCTGATCCTGTTCTTGCGTGGTTAAGCTTGAAATTTGCTGCTGGATGTCCTGCTGTTTCAACTGCCCCGCAGCAATATAAACACCAAGTTGTTTATATTCATCCTGAACCGCATCAAACATCTTGTCGAGTGTTCCCACCCGCGCCTTAAGACCTGATTGCGAGCTTTCAATCTCTTTCACCAACACATCAATCTGCTCTTTGGTGGTGTTAAAATGCTGGTCAAAACTTTGCTTGGCGTTCTTAAATTTACTCAACAAACCACCAAAAAAACCTGAGCTTTTGGATTTATTCAAAATACTGGAGGTATTGAGTTGCTGCGCGACCTGAACCACTTCATTGAGCTTTTGGCCAGTCGTATCTAAATCCTTATTTTGAACCAGACCCAACAACTCATCTGTATAGGTTGATGTTTTATTGGCAATGTTTTTACCGTACTCAGCCACTACCGTGGTACTGATGTCTGCAAGCTCTTTGTGTGCATCCATCACCTCGGCAAAGTCCTGTGGCTGCAAGCCCAGTTCTTTTAGATTCAGTTGTTCAAAGCGCTGTTCCTGCCCAATGTCAAGCTCGCTGGCTGATTTGACAAGTTTTGAATCTAACATAATTTTCCCCTCTTATTTCTGTAATGATTTTTTCAGGTTTTGGATTAAATCTTCCCGACTTTTGTCCAACTGCTCAATGGTCTTTGATGAGTTGGACTCACGACTTTGTTCCAGATGATAACGCCATGCTGGAATCAACACCTGCTGTGCCTCTTTAAAACGGTCTAAAAGGCTAAAAGATAAATGCTGTGACAACTGCATCTGCTTCATTGCAATGTCATTGCTGGTCTGTAAAGTTTGTAATGTATTGATCTTTTTTGATAGACGTTCAACGAAATGATCAAGTACCTGCTGTTTACTAAACTGGGGATATTCTTTTAAAAACTCATCAGCGGCCTGTATATACGCCGCCATTTGTTCCCTTAAACCCAGAGCCTGCTGCAAACGTGACTGCGATTTCTGAATCTCAACCTGTAGCTTCTGGCTTAAATGGTTTGCCTCACTGATTAAACGATCCAGATCTTTGACATATTTGACCTGTCCAGCGTCATATTCAACATCAATTCCCAGCCATTTTTGCAGTGCATTAAATTTTCGCCCACCCAGATACTTTTTTGAGCGTGACAGTTGCTGAACTATCTGGGTAATCACTTCACTGAGTTGCTGGTTTAGCTTTGGATCGACACCATTTAACAAGACACTTTGCGCCTGCACCAAATGATCTGCATAATGATTTAAACGATGGGGATCAGTGATTAAAGGCAATAAATCATTACGCTTAATCGCCAAGATATGTTCTTGATTCAATTCAAGTTGCGATAAAGGGGTTAAGTCGAGCGGTATCGTCATATCAATAGAAAATAGTAAGAACAAATAACTTTGAACATTTCTAGTTGTAGCATGTTCTTACTATTTCGCATACTTAAATGTTGTTATGATTTTTAAGTATTTCGCTTTATCAGTTTTAAAAAACCTATGCCTTTTGTGGAAGCGCATAGGTCCCAATCACATGCGCCACAGGTTCATCATTCCCTACAGAATACAGCCAGACTTCCCCTGTCACCAGCGTTCTGCCAACTTTAATCAACTTGCACACCGCCCTGATATCCTGTGTTCCATCTGGCCTGCGAAAGAAATTGATATTCATGTTGGTGGTGACCGCCATTTTAATCAATCCCAAATGTCCCAAAATGGCAATATACAGCGCAAAATCAGCCACTAGCATCAGGGTTGGACCCGACACAGTCTGACCAGGACGCAAATCATCCTGATCCACCTGATAGTGTAATTCCGCACCTTTTGAGGTTATATCGTGAATCTGCGTTTTTTTAAGTGCTTGTGGAAATTCTAGCTGAATAAACTGAATAATCTCTTCTTTGCTCACTGCCATGTGTTTTCTCATCACTCATCTTGGATTTAATGCAGACTATTCAGGCTGCACTTCTGCTTTCGCTGACAATTCATTTAACACTTGCCAGTAAGTTGGTGGTTCAGAAACATGACCACGCTCACGTAACATCTGGTGCATTCTTGGCAACTTAAAATAAGGCACTGCCGCCATCAAATGATGCTCTTTATGGTAGTTGACATGAATCGGCGCAACCAAGGCACGCGCAATGTAACCTGCTTTAGTGGTACGTGTATTGGTTAAGGCACTATTACTGGTTTCCATTCCTGCATGTTCCGCAATCGAACGCACACGTAGCAACAGTGGGAACGGCGTTACATAGGCCAATACCCAAAGTGCATAGAGTTTGGGATGTCCTGCTGCCCAAAGTGCCGAAAATAAAGCAGCATTGGTGACAATGGCTCCACCACTGTTTTTTAGAAATGCCTTTGGATAATTAGACCAGTGCCGTCCCTCTTGAGAAATCCAGCGACGGTCATTGGAAACCGTCCATTCCATTTTCTCAACGTCCATCAACACACGCCCAAGCGCAAATTTAAAACCAGTCACCCCCGATAAATCACGCATGAATTTACGCATGACTGATTTTTTAGAGGTCGGAAAACCTGTAACAAGTGATAAATCTGGATCATCTATCGTTGATGTTTTACTGTGATGGCGGAGATGATGCTTACGATATTTATGCAGGTCATTCCAGACTGGGCGGGCACACAACCAGTCGGTTAAGGTATCGTTGAGCCATTTGGTTTTAAACAGACTTTGATGTGAAGCATCATGCGTAAGGATCGCCAGCGCCAATTGACGACCAGCCAAAACAACCAGAGCTGCCATACACAGCAGTAATTTGCCCCAGTTTGGCAAATATTCCCAAAAGCCAGCAACAGTGGCAAAGGTTCCACCAATCACCGCCCAAGTTGATAAAACAGCCCAGCTACCATGCAGATCCGATTTGGCAGTCAATTCCGTAATTTCTTCCCGTGTGAACAAATCACTAATAGCCGTACGTGTGTTCATATCCTATCCTGCAATTTTTGTATTTTTATAAAACTACATAACTATTCACTTTATTCTAAATTAAGTAATATTTCTGTCAATAAATTAAAATTAAATTTTTAGTAATATTTGTAATTGGTATTTACACGACACTAAATTCATAAAACTTGCGCCACAGTTCCAAACCTGTCTGATCCAGTTGTTGCACGCTCAGGGCAAATTGCTCTCTGAGCTGCACATCAACAAAATCCTCAGGTAATAAAGGATCATTCATGAGCAGAGAAATTGTCTGGCGACCCAATAATAGCGATTCCCGCGCGGCATCCTCCAATGAGATGCGTTCAACCGTAGCCAACCATTTCTGGATCATTTGGCTATATTTCTCATAGTTCTGGTTGAGTGTTTGTGTTGACCATAAGGTGGGAATCGTTGCCAAAGTCGTTTCATCAAAATGACTAATCTGGCAAATCTTGGCAGTCATTTCCAAACCTGAAGCCTTTAATTCAGAAAAAAGATGATCAAATGTAATGGCCAAATTATCAGGACGAATATAAATCCCCTGTTCCAACTCCTTAAAGCCAAAACGTTTTAATGCCCGTTCACGACGGTTCAACGCAGTACGGTCAACTCGTCCCAGCTCACCTGTAAAAACCGCAAGATATTGATGCGTCCATTTCTTGGTCTGCTTAATCCCATTCTTACGGTTCAGCATCACATTGGCCCATTCATGCGACTGGACCGTGAATTGATAGACACCACGCTCAATCGCCTCAATCACACCCTCACTGGACAGACGGGTGACAGCAACACGGATACTGTTTTCACTAATCTCGAAAAGTTTGGCTGCAATAATAATTTGTTTAATTGAGATCTCTCGACCTTGTAGCCCTAAAAGTAGATCAACAATCAAGTCTCGGGCGTTCATTTTAGCTATTGTCATCTTATGCTAGAACCAGTTTTAAAATATGAAATATTGGGAAAATAAAGAATGGGAATTTTAACCGAATCCGCCCCTTTTAACATCTGTGTAAAAGAGACGGGTTTCAATTTTAAAGGAAAATAAATAATAAAATCACGCCAAGCACGATACGGTACCAGGCAAATACACGTAAGGTATGACGCTCAACAAATTTCACCAAAGCACTGACCACCAGCAAAGCAGCTATAAAGGCAGCAACAAATCCCACCGCGATATTCAGCATATTGTCCTGTGTCAGTACATCGGCATTACGAATAAGGTCAAAGGTTGCCGCACCCAGCATGGTTGGCATGGCCAGAAAGAAAGAAAATTCAGTCGCCGCTTTACGGGATAGACCTGAAAACATTCCGCCCACAATAGTGGCACCTGAACGGGATGTCCCTGGAATCATCGCAACACACTGGGCACAGCCCACAAGAAAAGCCTGTTTATAGGTGATTTTGGTTGCCTCTGTGGTCTTATGCTCAAACTTGATTGATTCTACCCAGAAAATGATGAGGCCACCGACAATCAAGGCAACTGCCACCACGAGTGGGCTAAACAAAACACTTTTAATGAAATCAACAGCAAACACCCCAATCATCACGGCTGGGAAAAATGCAATCAGCACACTAAAAGCAAAGTGTCGTGCCTCTGAATCACCACTAAAAAAACCTTTTAACAGATCAATAATTTTTTGGCGATATAACCAGCAAACTGCCAGAATCGCCCCAAGCTGGATCACGACTTCAAAGACACGACCATCGTCTGAATGGAAGTCAATCATATGACCAAATAAAATCAGGTGCCCTGTACTTGAAATGGGTAAGAACTCTGTCAACCCTTCAATAAACCCTAAAAATAATGCCTTTAAAATTTCAATGTGTTCCATAACTTACTCCAAAGCACCCATATAAAATTCAATAAAAAAATTAACGGCAAGCTTACCTTGAAATAGGCATTTTTTATGTGATTGTCACGTAACGTTTTTCAAAATATAGCACTTTTGAGGCTCTAGCCTGACATGATGTTAGGTTCAAAATTGTTGAATTTCTCTTAAATAATCATCAAGCTATTTTTCTTCTGCATTTGCTCCACCACTTCACAGGTGTCAAAACCCAAACGCCAGTACAGTAGTTCTAAAACGTCCAGCTCATCCTGAGTAATGATTCGGTCACTCCATAGGCACCGTTCCGCAATCGCTAAAATATTCAGGCGGTCACGCAACAATAAACCTGAGACATCATTCAGGATTTCTGCCAGATCTAGTGGCTCATCCGAAATATCAGCATAGGTTTGCAACTCTTCCTGTGTAAGAAGTTCCTGCAAAATCCGTTCACGGACTTCAAGCTGATTTGGACTGTTAATTTGTTGTACATGCAGCAATGCATCAATCAAATGCACAATTTGGGATTTTACATCCTCAAAGGCTGTGGGCAAATGTGCTGGCATCAAGTTCAATTCATATTTTACCCGTTCCAGCAATAGTGCATCCAGTAAGCCAACCTCACCATCCTCCTGAATAATACAGGCCAGTTTGGTTAGAAACTGACGCGCGATACTGGTTGGCATATGACCAATGTTCTTGCAGGCATCATGGAAAATCTGCACATGAATCCGCCCATCCAGATTTAACAATGCATCCACAATCGCATGACTCACCGCCGCATTCTGCGGAATAAATTCACGGTACTGGCGGATCATCAGGATCGCGACCATCACTTCTCTTGAACCCGTCGCGGTCTGCATGGCACGCTGAATCAGTTCAGGACGCTTTTTATTTTTCCGCATCTCAGGATTGAGTGGCTTGATCGCATCATTCAAGGCAAAGCTAATCGGTGATAAGCGTAGCAAAGGCAAAGGTTGTGGGGAACTCCATGCCATAGTGATATCAGTAGCTTCCTCTTCTAAAGAACGAAATAAGCTAAATAAAGGTCGATTGCGTATTTTTCTTAAATTTTCTAATTGCAAATCCTGTAATAAACTTGGATTTAACTCATAAATTCGATCTTTAATACTTGGATGAATATTCAGCCAGCTTTGCGGACTCAGTGAGTTGGCAAAGCACATATGCGAAATTGACTCAGAGTATGCACTGTGGATTTGGGAACCTGAATGATGCACATAAATTCGTAGCAAGGTTTGAATATTGGCATTGTTATTCATCAAACGCATGGTTTTCAGGTCATTGCGAAAGGTTCGTCCACTTAAGGTGAGATACTTGATTAAACGGGTGATCAGGATACCCAGACTACCAATCAACCAAATCACTCCACCGATTGCCACAAAAATGGTCTCAAATTTATTACGGTAAGAAGTTGCATAGGGATTGTAACCTGCCTGTGCAAGCTTGCTGCCCCATTGGCTAAACGTAGTCAAACCACTATATAGAATTTTAAGTTTGGTATTTTCAACTGCTTCACCTGATAGAATCTGGTTAAACTCATAACTCAACAGTCCATAAAGCTCAAGTTCATCCAAATTTTGCAATGCCCCCCAGGTCAGGATAATCACGATATCCTGCGACCTGAAACCAGCAGTTAAGGCATTTACCCCGACCTCATCAGGCAATACATACACTGCTGGGGTATCAATCGCAAAGCTGCGTGCAACCTGTTCCACCACTTTTAAAGCGATACTTTCTTCAGGGGTACTTTCATCGAACACCAGACGGCGTGCTTTTAACTGCTTTGCAAGGGAATGCCCCCCTTTACGCAGCACATACAGTTCAGCACTAACAGACCAAACCATTACACACAATAATAGGCAGACGAAATAAGGACTTAAAACATGCCACCAGATTGGCTGGGTATAGTCAAAAAAATGAACCACCAAACCCAAAATCAAATTGAGAATAAAAACAGTTAATGCCATGGCAAGCAGACAAAAGCTGACTGACCATGCAATATTCTTATTTTCAATTAAATAATGGCTCATTTCTTTCAATGTAAATTTTCCTTATTACATTGTTTCTGTCAGGGGCTCAAGTGCCCTCAGTATCATAAAATAAAAAAGCGGGAAATTCCCGCTTTTCTAGAGATTAAAATGCTTACTCTTCCTTAACCCCTGTTAAGTCCACTGAAGCGGCATCAATATTTACATCAATGTAGCCATCGGCTTTCTTTTTTGCTGTGTCATTACGTTTTTGCTCAAGCTCAGCAAGATATTCCTTGTCGATACCACCCGCCACATAGACTCCATCAAAAACAGAGCAATCAAACTCTCTCAGATCAGGCACTTTACTGGTACGAACCGCATTTTTCAAATCTTCCAGATCCTGAAAAATCAAACGGTCTGCACCAATAATTTCACGGATTTCCTCAACAGTACGATCAGACGCAATCAGTTCAGACTTTGCTGGCATATCAATACCATACACGTTTGGATACTTCACCATCGGTGCGGCGGAGGCAAAAAATACTTTCTTTGCACCTGAATCACGCGCCATCTGAATGATTTCATTACAGGTGGTACCACGTACAATCGAATCATCCACCAATAGAACATTTTTGTCCTTGAACTCAAGTTCCACAGGGTTCAGTTTCTGACGAACTGATTTTTTACGCTGCTGTTGACCAGGCATAATAAAGGTACGTCCGATATAACGGTTTTTCATAAACCCTTCACGGAACTTCACACCCAGAATATTCGCCAACTCCAAAGCAGAGGTACGGCTGGTATCAGGAATTGGAATCACCACATCAATATCATGTTGCTCACCCCATTCTTGCAGAATTTTATGGGCAAGTTTCTCCCCCATTTTCAAACGCGCTTTATATACCGAGATTCCATCAATCGTGGCATCTGGACGGGCAAAATAAACATATTCAAAAATACAAGGACGATATTCAGGATCAACTGCACACTGTTTTGAGAATAACTGGCCTTTGCTGTCAATAAAAATTGCTTCACCTGGCGCAATATCACGCTCAATCTTAAAACCAAGTGCGGTAATCGCTACTGATTCAGAGGCAATAATATATTCAGTGCCCTGCTCAGTTTCGCGTGAACCATAAATCAATGGGCGAATGCCATTTGGATCGCGGAAACCGACCAGACCATGACCTGTAATCATTGCAACTACGCCATAGGCACCCTTACAGCGCTCATGTACACGGGAAACAGTATGGAAAATATCTGCTGGTGTCGGGTTTAATGTGCCAATTTTCTGTAATTCATGTGCAAACACATTCAACAGAACTTCCGAATCGGAGTCGGTATTCATGTGACGCAAATCTGTCTTAAACAGATCTTCATGAATTTCTTCAGCGTTGGTCAGGTTACCATTGTGCGCAAGAGTAATACCGTATGGAGAATTCACATAAAACGGCTGCGCCTCCGCACTGCTGGATGAACCTGCGGTTGGGTAACGAACATGCCCAA
The DNA here is from genome assembly GCA_964553005.1 of uncultured Acinetobacter sp. Taxonomy (GTDB): domain Bacteria; phylum Pseudomonadota; class Gammaproteobacteria; order Pseudomonadales; family Moraxellaceae; genus Acinetobacter. Next base: position 10,243 of record CAZKJI010000074.1, read on the forward strand.
TCCCGTAATTACCCAGCAATGCACGCATATGGCGAGTATGGAACACATCACGTACCATACCATTATCCTTGCGGAGAAATAAACGCCCTTGATGACAAGTGACGATTCCCGCCGCATCCTGTCCCCGATGTTGCAACATCGTCAAAGCATCAAATAACATTTGGTTCACTGGCGATTTACCGGCTATCCCAACAACTCCACACATAGCAACCTCGCGACAAGCTAGGAACGGGGTTTAACCCCAATTAATAAAAAGGATTTTTCGT
>CAZKJI010000075.1:0-625 GCA_964553005.1 uncultured Acinetobacter sp.
GTATCCCACGAAATGTCCTAACGGTATGTTTAGGTAAATCGACTTATGCCCGTTGCGGTATTATCGTGAATGTCACGCCGCTAGAGCCTGAGTGGGAAGGTCATGTGACGCTTGAGTTTTCCAATACAACCAACCTGCCAGCACGTATTTATGCGGGCGAAGGTGTTGCACAAATGCTGTTCTTTGAAAGTGATGAAGTGTGTGAAACATCTTATAAAGACCGTGGTGGGAAATATCAGGGGCAAAGGGGTGTGACCTTGCCGAAAACATGATTTGTAAATTACATTTTGCAACAATCATAAAGTTTTTTGGTTGTTGCAATACAAACCTTATATTTAAAGAATAAAAATATAATATTCAGACATATATTTAAAAGAAATTATTTAAGAACAATAATTCATTCATCGGAAAATAGAACGTTTACCTAATATATTTTGCATTTGTGTAAATTATCGGCATAATGAAGAATGAATATATATGGGTAAAATTACCTGTGTTTGAGTGATGTTTGGATACAATTTCTCTTTTAGGGAATCACTCAAAAGGAAGTTAGAAAAATAACGATGGTGCGGAGCATCGCGTAATGGGAAGGTCAAGATGACTACACTTCATACGGTATCATTTC
>CAZKJI010000075.1:635-10464 GCA_964553005.1 uncultured Acinetobacter sp.
CGTTTACCTAATATATTTTGCATTTGTGTAAATATTCGGCATAATGGAGAATGAGATTACACAGGCAAAATTTGTCTGTATTTGAGTGATGTCGGCAGGCACATCTTTAACTTTAAAATTTGAGGTTAGGTGAGATCATTCAAGAAAGTTTTAAGAAAAATAACGCTGATGCGGAGCATCGTGTAACAGGAAGGTCAAGATGACTACACTTCATACGGTATCATTTCAAAAAACTGTTTTAGCAAGCCTGATTGGTTTATGTTTAAGCCAGTCTGCTTTTGCGTTGCAAGAAATTTCTGATGATAGCTTGAGTGAGACAACTGGTGAAGGGATTGCACTTTTACCGCAAGATTTTTCATTCCGTTTAAATGGTGCAGATACAGCCAATAGCGGACAGGGTACATATGGTACGGGCTATATTCGTTTGATTCCTGTAGGTCCCCTATCTACCACTCAAGAAAGCAAAGGTTATCAAAAATCTGATGTTTATTTGTATGGACTTTCTCTAGCCCAATCTAAAAGAGGCTATGCTGATACGAGTACTGGTCGAACCTCAACAGATTGGGGAGTCCCTTTTGGGGCAATCGGGACTGGAGCGGCTGATTTTGGTCAAAAAATTACTTCCTGGGGAACATTTGATAACCCTTGGGTCATTAAAACGCTTACTAACCCAGATGTGCCAGATTTTACTGGTGCAATTAATGGTGTAACTTATTTAACTTTGGAAGCTCCTCTTTACAAGACTGGAACTATTGCCTCTACCGATGCTGACTATAATCTCAAGTTGGGATTCTGGGCAGATGCGTTTATGCGCGATAAAACTCTGGCAGACAGTGGTACATATAATACCAATGAACTGAAAAATCGTTTGCGTTTAGGATTTGTATGGGATGGTTTCAGCATTAATGGTTCAAATGTAAAAATATTTCAGACTTTAGGTGGTGTTGCAGCAAATGGGCCAACATATAATGCGACGCTACAAGTACCAAACCCTGCCTTTAATTATAATATTGCACCTAATACCACGACGAATAGATTGTATATTGATCAAGCATATACTTTTAACTCTGGTTTAAATACCTCTTATAATAAAACGTTTGGTATGGCTGGATTATTACGTTTAAATAGCGTGCCAACTGATACAGCAGAAAGACGAGGAGTAGTGTCTGCACAAACAGTCACTCGAGAAATTAGATCTATAGTTTATGATCCGACATATGTAGATCCAGTTACAAATATTAAAGGTCGTTTTTCAGAAGGCGCTGTTTTACAAACAGTGACTGGCGGTAACATGACAGTGGCAAATGCCAATGCTGCGAATAATCAAACTGATTTACGAACTTCTTATGATCCACCAACCAATGCAACGGTATCTGGTTCATTTCCTAATGGCGGGATGTGTGGTAGTCCTAAGCCAAATACAGCAAGTAATGCAAGTAGTAGTGTTCAGGTAGGTCAATGTTATAATCAAAATGGTTTTACTACTCGCCGCTTCAAGGCATATGGTAATAACACATGGACACCACCTAAAACAAAAAGTGTGATTCGTATTAGCACACAGGAGTTGGTTGGTGGGAGTTATGACAACAGTACACCAGCGCTAGGTGGAACTGTACCCAATTTTTCTGCCAATAATTATACTGCACCCAATGATCGGGCAGATGGAATCTTCTTATATGACCCAAATATTAATCTAGTCTTGGGTAATTTTTATCAACCGCTGATGTTCAGTACCGATGGAAATAACTTTTCCATTGAGTTGGCTCGTGTACCAAATGTGCCAGAAGTATATCGTCGGATTTATACGCGTTATTTAACAATTGATCCATTAACTGATATTAAGGATAGTAGTGGTAAGGTGCTGGTTGCTAAAAGTGCAGATACGACCACTACCTACTCGGGTTCAACCTGCAACATTTATCAGTGCGGTACAGCAAGCGGTGGCTATCAAGGTAATACTGCGACCCATAGTAGTATCACAATTGGATCAACAGTTCGTGCAGATACTAAAACAATAGGTACAACAACATTAAATAATCTAAACTATTTAGAGGCTTATCAGGGGGTGGAGGCTTATGGTGTATCTATTGGGGAGTTAAAAACAGGCACTAATTTATCCAGTAGTAAACAAGAAGATTTTACTCAGGTTTGGCAAAGAAGTAGAACAGGAACTTGTGGATTATTTGATATATGTGGTTCTTGGAGTGCTTGGCCAACGAACTGGACTGCGGTAGCACCGAAAGCTGCAATTACAGGACAAGCTCATCCATCATTAAACCGTCCTGATCCTTATGAAACAACGTGGCGACAAAACACTAATAATCAAATATTGGGAATACAGACGACTATGCCATCAGATATGGCTGGTAAGATTAATAGTATGAGTCCTCCTGGAGCGACAGTTTCCAATAACTTTGGTTCAGCTGTTATTGATGGTTTACTCATTCAGCATTTTAAATTTTCAACCACTGGACTTTAAGGGATGAAGAATATGAAAGATTATAATAAAACCTTGAGTACATGGTGTCTGATAATTGGATGTTTAGGATTATCGCCGTTTGCGATAGCGATGGAAAATTTAAATGATATTGACTTGGAGCAAGTGACGGGACAGGCAGGTGCGGACTTGTCTTTAAAAATTAACTTAAACCATACCAGTGCAGGCGTATTGGATACTAGTGCTGCTGTATGTGGAGATTTAAGATTTTGCCGTTTAGGTATTTCTTTAAACAACCGTTACCACGATGGTACTCAGGATACAGTAAATGCCACGACAGGAGTAATTACGCCATCAATTACGGGGCGAAAACAATGGCTGGTTTTTAAGGGAATTCAGGGAACCATGAATATTCCCTATATTGGACTGGATGGTGAAGATATTACCTATGCCTCTACACAGCATGCAGCCATTAAATTATCTTTTGACCCAAATCGTCCCATTCAACTTAAAAATGTAGGTTTTGAATCATTATCAATTGAAACAGATACTGTAGCGGCAGAAGGGTCTGGTAATGTACCAGGTTATTTAACTCCTGCAACATTGTATGGTGGAACAGGGTTTGATGCCAATAAAGAAAAAGGTTTTATGGGGATGAAAATGACAGGTAATTTGTCATTGACTGGAAATATCAAGATATTTTCTTGTGGTGATAGTCACTCACGTTGTTAAAACAAAAATAAGGAAAGTAACCGATGAAAAGGAAAGCAATCAATACTCGCCATTTTGTTTTAACCGCATTGGCAAGTAGTATTCTTCTTTCACAAAGTGTGTATGCTTTGCAGGAACTAAAAGATAATGACTTGAGTCAGGTAAATGCTCAGGATGGTCTTTATGTGCAAACTGAATATAAGCAAATGGACTTTGATCAGTTATATTGGCAGGACAAGACGGGAACACCAACTGGGGAAAATATCTTAAATGCTACCGCAAATGGTGTAAAAATACGTAAAAATAACAACTACCAAAGTGGCAATTACCAATTAGGCACCAATTATAAAATTCATACAGGTACAACGGGAACAGGAGTAAATTCCAAGGCTGGTTTGGATCTTGAAGTTTTAACCAAACCATCTACAATCTCTGTTCAAGGTTTTCGTGTTTGTAACCAAACGACAGGTAATTGTGATCCTTTGATTGGTAATGTCGCTATTCAAACGGATGATATTCTGAATATACGTTTCCAGACTAAAAATGGACTGTTTGATCCAGATTCTCAATCAGACTTAGAGCTGGGCCTAAAAAATATTAATATGTATTTTGGTTTGAATAGTGGTACAGCCAATTACTTTAACCAACTTATTTTAAGAAATTTTAACTTTAATTTCTTGGGTAAGGGGGTGATGTATGTTGACCCGACCAAAGGTTTAATATTACAAACCAATAAGGTTTCTGCTTCATCTGCTGCCAGTAAGACGCAAGTACCAACAGATGTTTATGGTTACATTGATTTTAAGCGTGTGCCTATCCCTAACCAAACTGTTGCCAGTAGTGTAAACGCAACCTATAAGGACACTGATACGAGTTCACCTACTTATGGCGTAGCAACAAGTTCAGGATTGAATATAGAGTTGATGACCAAAAAAAATGCTTATGTTGACTCAACCAGTCCAGTCTATGCTTTAACTGCAGGAACAAATGAAACAGAGGCAGCTAAGGGATTGATTCGTGTTGGGGCAAGTGGTCGTATGGTCAACAGCTTTCTACAAATTCGTGGTATTAATGCAACAGGTCAGGATGTAACCAAGAATATCTTGGGTTATGCAACCACTACAGATAATGGTGATCCCTCAGTATCCACAGGTGCAAATGGCACAATTCTAGGTTCTACAGGCATTGGTGTGCGTTTGCGTGGTGAGTTTACCAATGAAGGTGATGCTATGCTGGGTAATCAACTTGGATCAGCAGGTTCAGCAACAACCCTAGAGATTGGTGGTGCAGGTACAAACACGTTTGGTTTTGAATTTAGTAAATTAAGTCCATTGATGTCAAATTCAGTGGAACGTGCCTATTTTGATAGCGGTAATGTTTATTTGGGATTGGCGAATACCCGACATTTGTTATTACCTACTAATACTGTATTAAATAGTGCGCGTTTTGGTGGTACTGGTGGAACTTTAACCACAGCAAATGACTATAAGCAGCAAATAGCAGACTCAACCACGTCTGCAGGACAAACGCCAAATAGTTTGGTGGTTGCCATTCGAGGTGGAGAATTCCAGGCGGTTTCAAAACGCGGTCGCTTTACTTCAAGTACTGGAGTTTCAGCTGCCAATGCAATTCCTTTGACAGGTCCAGGAAGTGGTGAAGACAATGCTTGGGGTTTGGGGCTACCATTCTATAACCTAAACAGTAACATTGCGGTCTACTCAACCAAATATACAGGTCAAGTTTATAATTTAAACAATACAACCAATGTAGTGACCCCATCAACTGTAACCAATGTTGACCGTTTGGGATTGGCACTTGGTTTAAGTGTACAGGGTCGTAACGATGATGGTACAAAAACCACCTCAATTATGGTGGTCGATGCTGATCGAAACTACTATGTAGGTTTACGTAATATTGATATGTTGTTACGTGGCTATGGAAGCATGGGTTTTGAAAATGGAAATGTGAATGTCGATCTAAAAAATTTGTTAATGGTCATGGCTGCTGAGATTGCAGCAGGCTATTTGCCAAGTTACGTCAATCCAAGTTTAACAGGAACAGCCCTCACTGCTCCAAGTAACATCAAAAACTCTCTTAAAAGTAAAGATGATATTTTATTCGGTTTGAAACTCAAAATGTTGGGTGATATGAATTTCAGCTTAGTGCCTAACAACGAAATTTCAAACCAAAATGGTAACCGACTTTCTATCGTTGGGCGTTATAAACTAACTGATGGTACCATTCAACTCAGCGACCCGATTGAAGAGTCAATTATTGGTTTTGATAAAATATCAGGTTTAATTGCCTTTAATAATGCGATTGTGGTAAACAAGGACAATGTTGGGTTTAACTACTCTTTTGATATTAATCCTTCTGACCAGTCTGCCTCAGATAGGGAAGCCAATGTTCTAAAAGTTCGTGATATCAACTTTTATCCACCTGTAGACCCGCCAGTGGGCTGGAATCCTGCTAACACTTATAATAATCGGGCACAACGTTTGGGTGAAATGGTCATGACAGGTGGGCGTATTAGTTCAGAATTTGCGTTAAAACCACGTAATTAATAGATAAAGAGGAAAAAAGTGATGAAACAGGGAATGAAAAAAACGCTTTTGGCATCTTGTTTATTGGCTATAGTAACAAATGGTGCATGGGCAAACGGTTTGGTGTCAATGAGTGATGAGGAGCTTTCTGCAGCACAAGGGCAAGCCTTAATTTCGATGGCTTATACTGCTCCTACAGGTGATGGGACGGGTGCTGGTAGTACAAATAATTATTTAAATTACGGTTACTACAAATTAGGTTTAGAAGCCAAAATGGAACTTAATGCCAATATCCGTAGATTACAATTGGGGTGCGGGGGAAGAAACGGATCTGATAATTGTGACATTGATATTGAAAATTTATCCTTGAGTGGACCTGCTGATGGTAGTATCAATAACAAAGCACGGATAGATCAATTAAAAGCGATCACCAACCGTACAACGGCACAGCAGACAGAGCTGGATGGACTTATTGCAATACAGGGTACGCCAACTTGGTCGCAAGGACGTGCCAACACCAGTGCTGTGTTGACCAATCCCTTTATTGAGTTTGCGGTTAAAAATCCAACCAGCGCAGCAACCCGTGAAGTAGTTGGCTTTCGTTTAAGTGCTGAGAATATATTAGGACATATGTCAGCAGGGACTGTAAATGACAAAGACCCAGCTACAGATAAATCTACAGGTGGTGGAATTAATTCATTTAGTGGCTATCTTCAGGTAGCAACTACACCTGTAAATGCTTTTACTGACCCTGCGATGTTTGGAACCACACCTGATCAGATTATTTATGCAAAGATTACAGCTCTAGGTTTTAGTCGAGTCTCTATAACCAATCCCAATAAGATGACCCCTGGTCAGCCTGGTTATGTCAATCCGCAGAATGACAGTGACCTGAGGGATGCAGCATTCAAATATAATGGCAATGCAATCTGGGGAATTAATGTTCCATCGCAATTTGTACAGTTTAATTTCCCTCAAACTGCTGTCACAGGAAATCGTATGTCACAGCTAAATTTAGTGGTTAATGATGTACCAATCCCAACAATTGCAATTGGGGCTAATAGTGGTGCACTTGCAATGACGCAGGATCAGTCGATTGTTGGTCTTGCAGATTCTGCAACTTTCTTTATGGGAGCAAAAGGGACAACTGATGCAGGTTGTGCGGCAACTATTAATACAACAAACTGTTCTTATATTACCAATTTAAAAACTAATGTAACAGTTAAACAAAATTTTAACCTGATTCATAATTTACCAATTACCAGTGGGGGATATTTATCTCTTCAAAAAGAAGCGCTACGTTGGCCAGGCAGTGCGAGTGCATTTACTTATGATTTAACATCGCAGAAATTAACCCCACGTTCTGATAGCTATGTTGCTGTACCAACTGAGGTAATGAACCAGGGAGATATTGCTCAACCAGGCTGGTGGTTGTCATTTAAGGACCCACTGGATTTTGGTGAGTTAAATCCGACCACTGGTATTCCAATGCAAGATGTACTCCCACAGATAGCGACATTTATTACCAATTATTTATCGCAAAATAATATTGCTTTAGATCCTGGAACTGCTTTAGGTGCAGCATTTGGTGCGCCTATCTATCAGGGAATCGGTAATGTTCAATTGGCAAATGATGCACGAGCTATAATGGTGCTACAGAACTTATTACTTGATGGTAACCAAAAACCTGTGGCAAATTGTTTTGGTGGTTTAAAATTCTGCTAAATTAAAATTACAGTAAAAAAGCGATTTTTTAAATCGCTTTTTTACTGTATGGATATACCTATGCTTGAATTTAATGATGCCTTGTTAGTATAGCCTTTTGGTTAATTTAGAGGTGGTCCCAATTGTTTGAACAACTAAACGATTATCGGTTTTATATTGTGATTTTTTCAAACTATGTTAAGCTGTCGTACATATTTTAAACATTTGTCTATGGATTAAGGCAATGCTAAAAAAGAAAAAAATAGGATGCTTATCACTGTTGTTGTTAAGCCCATTAACAATGGCAATGCAACCATTAGATGACCAAACGCTTGCTAAGGCAATAGGTCAGGATGGTTTGAATATTGGTATTAATGTTTCAAAAATTGATTTTAAACAGATTGCAATTATTGATACAGATGGTTTTGGTGCGGGTTCATCTAAAGCTGGTTTAGTGGTGGCTGCTAATCCTAATGGGGCTACACCAGGTGTAGATTTTGTTCAAACATTTAATTCAGATGGAACCATTCAAAACAGTTTTTCAGAATTATTGCAGGCTGTTATAGATACCGATGCAGGTACAGTTGTGGTTGGACCTAATACTGGCGGTGCATTTGCAAATATTGCGGTCATGTTAGGCAGTGGTGTGAATGGTATCCGTATACGACCACTTTCAGTCTATTTAGTACCAGATGATCCTGTTATTGATGCAATTTCAATACGAAATGGTTCGGTCTATATGCAAAAATCTATTTTTAGTTCAGGTACGACGCTGAAATCGAATAATATTAAAGAGTTATTACGAACTGATAATATTGATATTAAGTTTGTGGCAGCAAATAAACCAACAATGAATATTCAGCTTGGAGCTGCCCCACAAGGACATATGATTAAATTTGGTGGGGCTATTGATTCTATTTGTGGACCAACGACAGCTAACCCTGATGGTTGTACGCTTAATTTAGTTTCTGGAACAACTGGTGCTAAATTTAAGTTGCAAATGACTGCGGATGACAGTGATCCTTTAGATACTGTAACGGGCTTTTCTCTTAATGGATTCTATGCTGGGATTGAGACGAATGGTTTTGTATTTGGAAATACAGATAAATCTGAAAAGTTCAATGCTTCTTTAAATAATGTATGGTTAGGTGATACGATTCCCACAGGAAGTTTAGACTCTAATACATTTAATGGATTGCAAAATGGTTCTATGGGGAACTGGGGAATCAAAGGTGCCTCCATTACCGATCTAAAGGTTAAAGTGAGCGGACTATAACCATCAAATGTGATATGGGTTTTCCAGAGCGACTTCGGTCGCTTTTTTTTATGCTTAAAAAGTGGTATATGTTTGAGGTCAATCTATTTTGATGAACGGAAATACGCATGCCAGTTGCAAAAAAATATGATCTGATCAGTGAGCAAGAATATTTAGAGGGTGAATTGTTGTCTGACATTCGCCATGAATATATCAATGGTGAAGTCTATGCCATGGTCGGGGCACATAAATATCACAACCAGATTGTGATGACGATTTCTAATATTTTCTATAATCATTTACTGGGAAAACCATGTCAACCCTATGCTTCGGATATGAAAGTTAAAATTGATCAGAAATACTTTTATCCAGATGTCATGGTGGATTGTAGTCAGGAAGACATAGACTATTTTGTTGAAAAACCAAGTATTATCGTTGAGGTTTTATCGAAATCCACTCGTCAGCGTGACAAGACCGACAAACGCCTAGCCTATTTCCAAATTCCCACCTTAAAAGAATATGTGCTGATTGAACAAGATTTTGTCGAAATCGAGTTCTGGTCACGCGATGAAAATAACTATTGGCAACAGTCGGTTTATTATTTAGGCGATGATATTACCTTTCATTCGATTGGTTTGACTGTTTCAGTTGAGGATATTTACCGTCAGGTTAAAAATGAAGATATGCTAGAATGGTGGGAAAAGAAAGCCCAGCAGCAACTTGATCTGCATAATTAGCGAGTTAAATTTTTTAAAATTTCATCCAATTGTTTTAGTTTTTTTACCTGATCCCAAAGTGCTTGTGCTTCTGGATAGGCTTTGGTCATCATACCTAACCATTGCTTATAACGTCCAATCATCCCGACTTCGGTCTTGTACTGGCCACTTAAAAATCGTTGTTGCAACTCAACCAAATCCTGCCATGACAGAATTGCTTGATCCTGATTTTGACGGATACATAAGGTTAAATCTGGTGTTGTAACCGCACCACGTCCAATCATAATATCTTTGCAATCTGATTGCGCTATACAAGCTTTGGCATCTGCATTATTCCAAATTTCACCGTTGGCAATGACATTGATTTTTAGTGCCTCAGTAATTGGCTGAATTTTTTCCCAATAGGCAGGTGGGGTATAGCCATCTGCTTTAGTACGCGCATGTACGGTAAGCCAATTTGCAC
>CAZKJI010000076.1:0-10420 GCA_964553005.1 uncultured Acinetobacter sp.
GAATTACGCTGATAATTGTAGAGCGCTTGTCGAGCATTCGGTAAATCATCAACACTTGCTGGGCTGAAACCCTGCTCTAAAAACCAATGTGCGGTACGGGTCGTGAGAACAAACAGTTGTTGAATACCTTGTTGTTTTGCTTTGGTTTCCAAAAATTGCAAAATTTGGCTACCACGATTCGATTTACGATAACTCGAATCGACAGCGACACAGGCAATTTCAGCAGATTTAATTTCACCTGATTCAGCAGGAATAGGATAGAGCGCTGCACAGGCTAAGATCATGCCATCTCGTTCAATCACTGCGAACTGTTCTATTTCACTTTCAAGACGTTCACGTGAACGATAGACTAAAATACCTTCCTGTTCGAGTGGACGTAATAAGTTGATTAAACCGCCAACATCATGAATATTGGCAATGCGTACTTCTTCATAGTGGGCATCTGTGATTAAAGTGCCAATCCCGTCGCGTGTAAATAGTTCTTCAATCAAAGCACCATCATAAGTATATGAAATGAGGTGAACACGATGCACCCCAGACAATGAAGCTTGTTGAGCTTGTTTGAGGTGTAAGGCGAATTCTGGATATTGTGTTTGGTATTGTTGAATATAAGGTTCAAGTTGATACGAGCTTAATTCACGTAATAATTGTTGTTGCTCGTTCATTAATCCTTGTTTTTCACCCAACAAAATCAATTTATCGGCTTGTAATGCAGTTGCTGTTTTGGTCGCGACTTCTTCCGCCAATAAGTTAAATACTTCTCCAGTGGTTGAGTAACCTGTAGGCCCTAGTAACACAATATTATGATTATCTAAGTGACGTTGAATCGCATCGGTATCAATTGAACGGACTTCACCTGTGAGCTGAAAATCAACCCCATCCCGAATGCCATAGGGTTTAGCCGTTACAAAGTTACCCGAAACCACATCAATGCGGGCACCATACATGGGTGAATTTGCTAAGCCCATTGATAGAAGAGCTTCAATTTCTAAACGAATCGATCCAACTGCATTCATGATACTACGTAGTGATGCACGAGTTGTCACACGACGACTTTGATGAAAAGGCGTTTCAATTTGGCTTTCACGTAGATTTTGATTGATTTGTGGGCGTGCGCCATGCACCAAAATCAAACGAATCCCTAAAGAATGCAATAGGGCAATATCATGAATAATATGCTGAAAGTTTTGGTGTAAGACGGCCTCACCACCAAACATAAGCACAAAAGTTTTATCACGATGGGCATTAATATATGGTGCTGAGTGGCGAAACCAATGCACATAATCTTGCGTTGTGCTATGTGAAGTTTCAGTCATTTGGTTCGCCATGTTCATCTCAGATATACATCAATTTATCTGATTCTAACGAAAAAAATAAAAAGATAAATCTATTCCTAAAACAACGCTTCAACTTTGTACAGTCATCGTCCGAGAATATGTTTAGAACCCCATGATTCGGATAATACTATTATCATCAGAATTGACTAAAATAAAATCATTATTGATTTTATACCATTGCTCATTACGACCAGGGCGTGGGAGATTATTATATTTATAATCAACTTTGTAGCCGTTTCCGCGATAATGCTGTGGCATGACGTAACCTGCTTGCCAGCGATGTTGTTTTAAACGCTCAACACCACGTTCTTCACGCATACGACGTTCACGCATACGGTTTTCATCATCTGGACGATCAAAGTTACGACCTTGCCAGCCCCCACCGCGTGAGTCATCATCACGATCAAAATGTGGACCTGCAAAACTACCCATACTACTCAATAGGGTTGTTGAACCTAAAACCAAGATAATGAAAAAATTTTTCATGATGCACCTTATGGACTTCGGATGTCTCTCATGTGAAAACTGTACCTTAAAAATGCAGAGAAACTGTGAAGATCAATTCATTATTCCATTAAAAAGATGGAGATCCTTAAGCAATTTCTCTAGAAAAGTATCATCGAAGCCCGTATTTAATATAGTTTAAATTTATTATATTCAATTGGTTAAGATTGAGCGTCAATACTTTGTCCATTCATATCTAAACTATCATCACCCATCAAATAAAGATAAGCAGGCATAATACTATCCGGCGTTGGAAGGATTTTTGGATCTTCTTCTGGGTAAGCCTTCGCACGCATCGCTGTACGGGTACCGCCTGGATTAATGCAGTTAAAACGAATATTCGGATAGGTGTTTTCTGCTGCAAAAATCTTACTCATTGCTTCGGTTGCAACTTTAGAAACAGAGTATGCTCCCCATAAAGCACGAGCTTCACGACCTACACTCGAACTGGTAAATACCACTGAAGCATGTTCAGATTTTTCAAGCAGTGGTAATAATGCTTGAGTTAACGCGAAAGGTGCACGTAAATTTACGGCCATGACATCGTCCCAAACATCAACAGGGTAATCCGCTAGTTCAACTCGATCACCTAACATGCCCGCATTATGTAAAATTCCATCCAAGCGACCAAATTGTTGCTCAAGCGTATCGACAAGGAGCTCATAGTCATGACTGGATGCAGTTGAAAGCTGTAATGGCAATATTGCAGGCTGTGGTGCACCTAAACCTTCAATTTCATCATAAATGACTTCAAGTTTATTCAGGCTACGTCCATGCAAAACCACAGTTGCACCATGAAGGGCATAACTAAGAGCAGCAGCTCGACCAATTCCATCACCTGCGCCCGTGATGAGAATGATACGATCTTTGAGTAGATCTGGACGAGGTTGATATTCTGAATATTTCATTGTTATGCCTCCTAGTTCTTATGTTGAATGTTTAGCTCATCATACCCTGATTTTCTGATAAAGCAGAGATTTTCTGTTTGAGCAGTTGATGTAACTCAGTCACAGTTTGGATAATTGCATCTGCTTGCCAAGCGTTCAGATCATCACGAGATTCTATTGGTAAATACCCGTAAGCTGCCAAAATGGTATACATCTCTGCATTTCGACCTGCATCAATATCACGTGGATGATCCCCCACATAGATAATGTCTTTGGCATCCAGATTCAACTGTTTCGCCGCTAGATACATCGGTTCAGGATCGGGTTTGGTATGCGTGACATCTTCAGGGCAAACCAAAACTGCACAGCGTTCAGTTAAATTTAATTCAGCCAATAATGATTCACTTAAACCACGTGGTTTATTGGTGACAATTCCCCAAGGAATCTGGTTTGCCTCAAGTTCTTCGAGCAGAGGATACATCCCAACAAATAAATCCGTATCCACCACAATATTGTCACCGTATACATCTAAAAAGCGCTGGCGATGGGCGAGAAAGATGGGATCGGTCACATCCAATTCTGGATACACTAATTTGACCATTGCCCGTGCGCCTTCAGACACTTGAGTGCGAATGGTTGCTGCATCAACAACAGGACGTTGTTCATCACGGCACATTTGTTGAATGATGCGAATAAAATCAGCAGCAGTGTCGATCAAAGTACCATCAAGATCAAATAAAACGGCTTTCATTAGGCACCTGTATTTGTGGTATGAACCATATAATTCACATCTACATTGGGTGCTAACCAATAATGCTTAGTGATAGGGTTGTAATGTAAGCCTGTCATTTCTTTTAGACTCAAGCCTGCGTTACGAATATCATGCGCCATTTCTGAAGGGCGGATAAATTTATGATAATCATGCGTACCTTTTGGTAACAAACGTAGGACATATTCTGCGCCAATAATTGCGAATAAATAGGATTTTGGATTGCGATTAATGGTCGAAAAGAAGACGTGTCCACCTGGTTTAACCAGTGTTTGACAGGCTTTGACAATTGAGGCTGGATCAGGAACGTGCTCCATCATTTCCATACAAGTCACTACGTCATATTGTCCTGCTTGTTGTTGCGCCAACTCCTCAACTGGGATTTGACGATATTCAATATTTTGCACATTGTCTTGCTGTGCGTGTAAACGTCCTACAGCCAGCGGTGCTTCACCCATGTCGATCCCTAAAACATCAGCGCCACGACGAGCCATACTTTCTGCCAAAATACCGCCACCACAGCCCACATCAAGTACTTTCTTACCTGCTAAGCCACCAACACGCTCATCAATCCAGTTTAAGCGTAACGGGTTGATTTGATGAAGTGGGCGGAACTCAGAATGTTGGTCCCACCATTTAGCAGCCAATGCTTCAAATTTTGCGATTTCTTGTGGGTCAACATTCAATTGTGCCATGGAAATACCTCTATATTAGGATGATTATTTCGGTTTAATCTGTTGTTAGTGTAGCGCTTCTTGAAAAAAAAGCGATAAATCCAATAAAAAACTTCACACAAGCAAAACGAATTAGTCGTGTTTGATTTATATTTAGCATATAAACTTACGAAAAATGCTTAGAGGAAAAGCAAACTCAATGAAAAAGTTAGTATTAGGTGGTTTAAGTGCAGCTGTAATGGCATTTTCGATGAATGCAATGGCTGCTGATTTTGTTGCTGGTAAAGACTATACCGTGGTTGCCAATCCGGGTAAAACAGCTGCGCCAGCGGGAAAAATTGAAGTACGTGAATTCTTTTGGTACGGTTGCCCGCACTGCTTTAAGCTTGAACCACATATGCAAACGTGGTTAAAGAAGATTCCAAGCGATGTATATTTCCTCCGTACGCCAGCAGCGATGAATAAAGTATGGGAGCAGGGTGCTCGAGGTTACTATGTGTCTGAGGCACTAGGTGTACGTAAGAAAACCCATATTCCATTGTTCCATGCCATCCATGACGGCGGACAACAAATTTTTGATCAAGCATCACAAGCAAAATTCTTTGCCCGTTATGGCGTGCCTGAACAGAAATTTAACAGTATGTTTAACTCTTTCCCAATCACTGCAAAAGTGGCTGAGTCAAATAAATTGGCACAGCAATATCAACTTACGGGCGTACCTGCCGTTGTTGTAAACGGTAAGTATGTTGTGCAAGGTGAAGATGGCAAAGTGACACAAGTTATTGATTACTTATTAGAAAAAGAACGCAAAGCGAAATAGTTCATACTATGAGCAATAAAAAAGGACTGCAGTGGCAGTCCTTTTTATTTAGTTTTGATCGATTTGTAAATCTTTTAAATCGATTTGAACTTTTTGTGTCGGTAAAGACAGAGCTTGGTTTACATACAGGTTAATCAGCTTCTCACGAGAACCAATTGAACGCTGGTAATAGCTTGAATTCAAGAGCAAAGCTGCGCCGTAAGTCAGAGACCAAATATAAGAAAGATAATCACGAATCGACATATCATAATTCTGTGATTTTAAATATTTTTCAGTCATATCTTTGAGCGAAATAATACGCTGTTGGCGGATTGCATAAAGCTCATCGAACAGATGTTTGAGTTTGGACTCAGTCATCGTCAGATGTTCTTCTAACTGATGCAGTAAAATCGTACGACTCGGTGAGGTTAAATGGTAAAGCATATAGCGAGGCGCATATTCTTTAACATCAGTGTTATATTTTTCTGAAATTTTTAGGATTTCTTTTTCATTTTGAATAATCAGTTCCAACAGTAATTCATTTTTACTGCGGAAATGTTTATATAAAGTACCTTTAGCAATATCTAGCTCGGCAACCAGTTCATCCAAGGTCATTTCTTGGTTGTTTTCTAATAAAAGTTTTTCTGCAACCTGCAAAATTTTTTCTTTACGAATTAAGAACTGAGTATGACGATCAGGATTCATGATGCTTATAGGCTCCTCATAGTGTTCTAAACGGCATTTGCATTAGTGTGTTATTAATCATAACGCTAAGCAATGCTTTTATATATCAAACTTTAGCTTTGATAAGATCAGGCGTTTTGTGGTTCCCAGTTCGAGATACCTCGGAAAAGTAAGCGGACTTGAGTCGCTGCATTGTCAATAAATAAGTTTTGTTGTTCTAACAAACGATCAATTGGAAATTGTTTCGGTAAGTTGATCCACGTCATTGCCCATGTAAATGACATATTAATCAGAATCGTTGATAACACTTGTAAATCTTTGGCTTCTTGAATGTGTTTAAAGGTCTCGAGTTTGCATAAATCGATTGCGAGATCTTCAATCAAAAATTCAATCTCACGTGCAATCGCAATACGAACAGTTTCGGAGCCGCCCCAACGTTCTGCAATCATAAATTGCCATTGCTGAGGGCTATGATTGACAGCTTGTACAAACAGTTCAATGCTTGTCCGTGTTTTAGCAGATCCGCTATGTTTTAAATAGCTTTGCCCCAATTGATGAATCAAGCTTTTTAAATGCAAAGACACTTGGTCAACCAGTTCTTGCCCTAATGCCTCCATATCTTGGAAATGACGATAGAACGCCGTTGGGACTAAGCCAACTTCACGTGCAACTTCACGCAAACTAATACTACTAAATGAACGCCCAGAAGTACTGAGGTGGAGCGCTGCATCAAGTAAAGCCTGACGACTCTGTTGTTTTCGTTCATCTCTAATCGACATGAATAAGATCCATTAAAACCATACGGTAGAGTCTAGCAAAAAAAACATCATTTTTTTAGCCCTAATCCTTAGCTAAATCAGACACATTTTCAATTAGACAAAGAAATATCAGCAATCGCTTTTGGCGTGGTGAAGCCTAGGAATAATTATTTTATTAATATTTCTAATTACTTATAAAAAAGCATAAAAAATTTCAAAAAATAGTGAACAAGTGTTGACTCAGTGAACATAAATAAATATAGTGTACATATGTTCACTACAAGAACATTTGTTCACTCAAAATAAGTAGCCAGATACAAAACGAGGAACGTATGAACCCAGAGTTAAGTTATCAGCCACATTGGATTCGCGAAGATTTTGTTGATTTTGTTTTGCAAAAAATAAAGCCAACGTTTGCTTGGAAACGTATTCTTGCAGAAGTTACCGCTGTAAAGTCGTTAAGCTCAGATATGGTTTTACTCACCATAAAACCAAACCACAACTTTGATTTAATTGAAGTTGAAGCAGGTCAAAGTGTTTTGATCACGCTAATGATCAATGGGGTTTATCACCAACGTAGCTATTCAATTGTCGATATGACTAAAAATGGTGAAATTCGATTAGGCATTAAGGTTCAAGGTTTAGTGTCAAAAGCAGCACAACAATTGCGTGTAGGGGATCGTTTTGAAATCTCTCAAGCACAAGGCGATTTTGTGCTACATCAAGGACAACAGTCTGCACTCTTGATTGCTTCTGGTTCTGGGATTACTGCAATTTACTCATTGTTAAAACAGGCAGTTGCTCAGAAGCTTAAAGAAATTCATGTCGTGTATTTTAACCGTGCTGAAGTGTTCCATCAGGAAATATTGGCTTTAGCAGAACAATATCCACAACTCAAATATCACTTTTTTAATACAGCACAGCAAAAGCAGCATTTAGATACCACTTTATTAAAAAAGTTAGTTCCTAATTTTAAAGAATTACAGGCATATGCTTGTGGGCATCATAGCATGATGCGCCAAGCACAAGAGATTTATGCTCAACAGGATGCAGCATCGAATTTTCATCAGGAATTTTTCCAACCTGTACAAATTGAGCAGTCTAACGAAGCTCAACCGATTACTTTCCGCCGTGCACAACAGAATTTTATTGCAACGACCAATCTATTAAGTAGTGCGGAGCAAGCAGGTTTACGCCCACAGCATGGTTGTCGCATGGGGGTATGTAATCGCTGTAGCTGTACCAAAGTTAGTGGTGTAACACAGAACGTGATTACGGGTGAGATTGATGATCAGCCTAATCGTGCGATCAAGTTATGTGTAAGCCAAGCCCTTAGCCCAGTCACGATTGACCTATAAAAACAAATATTGAGGATAATTGAAATGAATATGGCATTAGAATTTAAAGCAGCATCAAAGTCAGCACATTTAACGCCAGAGCAAGTTGAAGCATTTGGTCGCCGTGTCGAAGAAATTCGTCTAGCTGTGATGCAGAATTTAGGCGAAGAAGATTCAAAATATATCTATAAAGTCCGTAATTTTGTGCGTTATACCGAGATTGCATCTCGTGGCATGTTGATGTTCGGTGGTTGGATTCCACCTGTATGGTTAGTGGGTACAGCAATGTTAGGTGTATCTAAAATTGTGGAAAACATGGAGCTTGGGCACAACGTTATGCATGGTCAGTTTGACTGGCTGAATGATCCAAGCCTACGTGGTGAAGACTATGACTGGGACAATACCTGTTCAGGCAATGATTGGCGTTTTACCCATAACTATATGCACCATACTTATACCAATATTGTGGGCAAAGACCATGACGTTGGTTATGGCATCTTACGTGTCACGGAAGATCAAAAATGGGAAGTCCGTCATTTGGCCAATATTCCATTGGCACTACAGTTAATGTTCTTTTTCCAATGGTACGTGGGCGTACAAAACCTACATTTAGAAGATGCTTTGGTCTACAAAACTAAAACATGGAAACAAGTGTGGGCAGATGCAGCCGAGTTTCGTAAAAAAGCGACTCGCCAAGTCCTCAAAGATTATGTGTTTTTCCCTGCGATTGCGACCATTAACTTTATCCCAGTATTGGCAGGCAATGCTGTAGCCAATGTGATTCGTAACTTATGGTCTTCGGCAGTGATTTTTAATGGTCATTTTACTGAAGATGCAGAAACCTTTGAAGCCGATAATACTGAGAACGAAAGCAAGGCTGAATGGTACTTACGTCAGATCCGTGGTTCGAGCAACTTCACAGGTGGTAAGTGGATGCACTTTATGAGTGGTAACTTAAGCCATCAGATTGAGCACCATTTGTTCCCAGATATGCCAGCCAATCGTTATGAGCAAGTGGCACCACAGATCAGAGCTTTATGTGCTGAATATGGCGTGAACTATAACGAAGCGAATTTCATGAAGCAATTTTGGACAGTTTGGGTGCGCTTAGCAAAATGTTCATTGCCAAATGATATGTCGGCACAATTGGCGCAAGGTTGGACAAATTTAAAAGCGAGATTTAAATTTGCTTAAAGGATTGCTTATTCGTGGAATTGTAACGAATAAGTAAAACTGAAAGCATGTGTAATTGAGCTATACTATGGCGCAATCATATTTGTGCCATAGTTTTAAGGAATCGTTATGCGTATTGACCAAAGAGCATTAGACCAATTACGTGAAGTAAAAATCACACGTAACTATACCCGTTACGCAGAAGGTTCAGTTTTGGTTGAGTTTGGTCATACCAAAGTGTTGTGTACGGCGAGTATTGATAACTCAGTTCCACGTTTCTTGAAAGGTCAAGGGCAAGGTTGGGTGACTGCTGAATACGGTATGTTGCCACGTTCGACGCATACACGTAGTGACCGTGAGGCAGCGCGCGGTAAGCAAACAGGACGTACCCAAGAAATCCAACGTCTCATTGGTCGTAGTCTTCGTGCCATGGTGGATTTGAAGAAGTTGGGTGAGAACACGATTACGATTGACTGTGATGTCATTCAAGCAGATGGCGGTACGCGTACAGCAGCCATTACAGGCGCAGCGGTGGCTTTAGTTGATGCCATGAATGTGTTACTGAGCAATAAAAAGATTAAACAAGACCCATTAAAAGGTCTCGTAGCAGCAATCTCAGTAGGAATGTACCAAGACGAAGTCTTACTCGATTTGTGTTACGAAGAAGATTCAAATTGCCAAACGGATTTGAATGTGGTGATGACACAAGCGGGCGAATTTATTGAAATTCAAGGAACTGCAGAAGAGAAACCGTTCACTCGCCAGCAGTCTAATGCCATGTTAGAGCTTGCAGAAAAAGGAATCGCAGAATTGATTCAGAAGCAACAGCAGGCACTCGGTTGGTAATCTCCAGTTGATAGTGCGGGCGGTCTGGTATGATTAGACCGCCTTTTTTTTATTTATCAATTTAGATGCTAATGAAGCATAAACCTATAAATACTCAGGAAAATGAGTACAACCCAAGTCAAAAGTCCAACCATAGCATATCAACACGAACTTGTTGCCAAGGGCTGTAACAGCAAGTAACGAAATAAACAGGTCAATTTATTTCTCAACATAAAATCACACAATCTTTGCAG
Source organism: uncultured Acinetobacter sp. (assembly GCA_964553005.1). Classification (GTDB taxonomy): domain Bacteria; phylum Pseudomonadota; class Gammaproteobacteria; order Pseudomonadales; family Moraxellaceae; genus Acinetobacter. The sequence goes on from CAZKJI010000076.1 coordinate 10,002, forward strand.
TTTGTCACATAACCCATTTATTTGAATCATTTTGCTTTGATAGATTAGAAAAATGAAAAATAAAGAAGGACGGGAAGCATGGTACAAGTTTTTTTGGTTTTATTAACGGCGGTGACTTTTGTTTTAATGGCTGCGGATCCAAGACCAACAGATTTGACACAAGCTAAGTCAGCATGGAGTGAAAAAGCCGAAGCATCTATCGATACTTCGACTCATAAGCATTCAACTGAGATAGATGATGTCTAAGCATTAAAACGCATAGATAAATCGACAGCTCTCACATCCTTAGTGAGTACACCCATTGAAATATAGTCGACGCCAGTTGTTGCAACTTCGCGTAAATTTTCAATGGTGATATTGCCTGAGGCTTCTAATTTGCAACGCCCTGCAACATGTTTAACCGCGTCAATCATCTGTTG
>CAZKJI010000077.1:0-10348 GCA_964553005.1 uncultured Acinetobacter sp.
GTAATCATGCCATTTTCATCGGTCTCAAGTTTATGACAGAAAATTGTTGGCCAGCCTAACTGTTTCATCAATGGATGAGCAAATTCATAGAATGTATCAGATAAAATAATCAGTTGAAAATGAGTGCGTACCCATTCAACAAATTCTCTCGCACCTTCAAAAGGCCCCATATCCGCAATAACGTCCTGAATATCATTTAGACCCAAACCATGTTGTTTAAGGATGTTTAAACGCTGGGTCATTAATACATCGTAATCTGGAATATCACGAGTTGTTGCCTCGAGTTCTTTAATGCCAGTTTTCTTTGCAAAATTAATCCAGATTTCTGGAACCAAAACCCCTTCAAGATCTAGGCAGACGATTTCCATGAATGCTTCCAATGTTGGTTAAAAATTGCTGTATCATACCATTAACATTTTCAATTTTGCGCTGTTGTTGAATAAAACGGTTTTATTCTGCAAGATTAAAACCACAAGCAGGCCAACCGCTTTGCTTAGAATCATTTACAATTGTGCCCAAGCCTATCGCCAGGAACATTCATGACTGTTATTCCTACTATTGACCTTGTAGATGCGCTCGCTGCTGAATACGCAGACAAATCGCCACGAGAAATTTTAGAACTCGCACTTAGCCAGCAAGGTGAGATTGCAATTTCATTTTCGGGTGCGGAAGATGTTGTGCTGATTGATATTGCCTCACGTCTAGGCAAACCCTTTCGTGTGTTTAGTCTGGATACAGGTCGTTTGCATGCGGAAACCTATCAATTTATTGAAACGGTCCGTAAGCACTATAATATCACTATTGAAATCTGCTTCCCTGAATCCGCAGCAGTACAACAACTGGTTAATGAAAAAGGGTTGTTTAGCTTTTTTGAAGATGGGCATCAGGAATGTTGTGGTGTTCGAAAAGTGCAGCCTTTGCGTAAGAAACTTGCCACTTTAGATGGCTGGATTACAGGGCAGCGTAAGGACCAGAGTCCAACTCGCAGTGATGTTCCTGTGGTTCAAGCCGATGTCGGTTTCTCTGGCGAGGGCAAACAACTGATTAAATACAACCCTCTTGCCAACTGGAGCAGCGCGGATGTATGGAGTTACATTCGCATGATGGAGATTCCATACAACCCACTGCATGAGCGTGGATTTATTTCAATTGGCTGTGAACCATGTACCCGCCCAGTGCTGCCAAACCAGCATGAGCGTGAAGGCCGCTGGTGGTGGGAAGAGGCAACCCATAAGGAATGTGGCTTGCATGCGGGCAATCTTAAAAAATAAGCCATCACAGATTTGGTATATAAAAACCACTGATTCATCAGTGGTTTTATTTTTTCTGACTCGTGTGTACAAAGTCATATTTTAACCAGACCAAACCGTATATACTTCACACAACGGTTCAATAATTCTAATAAGAATTATAGGGTGTGCTGACATTTTACCTTGCGAGCTATGTTCCATTGCGATATAGCACATTGTTTAGACTATGCACGGCATGATTGAAACGTCATCAGACCCTACAAGTATCTTATAAAAAATGCAATGAGAGGCTATATCTGCTATGCGCCCATTACACCCTATTGATTTTATTTTTCTTTCCTTAGAGAAAAGACAGCAACCTATGCATGTAGGTGGCTTGTTTTTATTTGAGATTCCAGAAAATGCATCGCCTACTTTCGTTCATGACCTGGTTCAAGATATCCGCAAATCAAAAAGTATTCCTGTTCCACCATTCAACAACCAGCTCAATGGGCTGTTTTGGGGAGAGGATGAAGAGTTCGATATTGACCACCATTTCCGCCATATTGCCTTGCCAAACCCAGGCCGTATCCGTGAATTACTGGTTTATATTTCGCAACAACACAGTTCTTTGATTGATCGAGCCAAGCCATTGTGGACCTGTGACATTATCGAAGGAATTGAAGGCAATCGTTTCGCGATGTATTTAAAAATCCATCATGCAATGGTCGATGGTGTTGCAGGAATGCGTTTGATTGAAAAATCACTTTCCAAAGATCCAAATGAAAAGCATGTCGTACCATTATGGTGCGTTGAAGGAAAGCGAACTAAACGCTTAAAGGCACCTAAAGCCCCTGCTGTCAGTAAAATCAGAGGAGTTTTGGATACGATTAAATCACAGTGTGAAGTTGCACCTAAAGTGATGCAGGAACTTTCACAAACCTTATTTAAGGAAATCGGGAAAAACCCTGATTATGTCTCAACATTTCAGGCCCCACCGTCAATTTTAAACCAACGTGTCAGCTCTTCCCGCCGTTTTGCTGCCCAGTCTTTTGAGCTGGAACGTTTCCGTCGTATTGCCAAAACACTGGGCGTTACCCTTAATGATGTGGTATTGGCGGTATGTTCTGGTGCATTACGTGAATATTTGATTAATCAAAATAGTTTGCCAAAAAAACCGTTGATTGCGATGGTTCCTGCTTCACTGCGTACAGATGATTCTGATATAAGTAACCGCATCACCATGATTTTGGCAAACCTAGCCACTCATATTGCAGACCCAATTGAACGTTTAGAAATTATTCGCCGTAGCGTACAGAATTCAAAGCAGCGTTTTAACCGCATGACTGCAAATGAAATCCTGAACTATAGTGCATTAGTCTATGGACCAGCAGGTTTAAACATCGCTTCAGGAATGTTACCGAAACGTCAGGCATTTAATCTAGTGATTTCGAATGTACCAGGTCCACGTGAACCATTATATTGGAATGGCGCAAAATTGGATGCGCTCTACCCTGCTTCAATCGTCATGGATGGCCAAGCACTAAATATTACAATGACAAGTTATTTAGATAAATTAGAAGTAGGTTTGATTGCATGTCGTAATACAGTACCTAAAATGCAGACACTTCTTACGCATTTAGAGGACGAAATTCAGCGTTTTGAACAGGCCATTCAGGATTTGCCTGAACAGAAAGTTGCGAATTAAATTCACAGAAAAAATTAAGGGGCTTTACATAGCCCCTTATTTTTTAATTGCACGACAACGCTGTAAAAGCTGATGACAGGCGGAACGAATCATAGCCGTGGTAATCTGGACCTCTTTACCCTGACTATCAACCATATAGCATGTGTTAACAGGGTTACTGTCCAACGCATGCTTAAAACCTTGATTCACTAATCTTTCACTGACATTCATAATTATATACCTCATATTATTTGCTAAGGTACTCAAGATACCTATGGCTCATTCTATGGTTCTAGTATTTAAAATTTGTGATCGAAAGTAAAATTTCAGTTGTAACAAGGATTAAGCGAAATATTGTTACAACTTTAGCTTAAAATGATATCGTATTGCTCTTGCGTATATAGATTTTCGACCTGAAATTTAATCACGCGATTAATGAAATGTTCCAGATCGGCCACGGCTGGGGCTTCTGCTGTGAGTAGCCGATCAATGACTGCTGGATGGGCAACGACAGTAAAGCCACCTTTGGAATCAAATGCACGGGCATAACGCAGGATTTCCCGAAATATTTCGTAACATACTGTCTCTGCGGTCTTCACATAACCACGTCCCTGACAGGTTGGGCATGACTCACATAATAAATGTTCTAAAGACTCACGTGTACGTTTACGTGTCATTTCAACCAAGCCTAACTCTGAAACTTGGGTGATTTTTGTTTTGGCATGATCACGTTCAAGCATACGTTCAAACTGACGCATGACCTCTTGTCGATGCTCAAGCTCTTGCATGTCAATAAAATCAATAATGATAATGCCACCCAAATTACGTAGACGAAGTTGTCTCGCAATGACTTGTGTCGCTTCCATATTGGTTTTAAATACCGTGTCTTCTAAACTACGGCCACCCACATAAGAGCCTGTATTGACATCAATGGTGGTCATGGCTTCAGTCTGATCTATCATCAGATAGCCGCCTGACTTAAGTGCGACACGGGTCTGCAACGCTTTTTGAATATCTTCTTCGACGTTATACAAATCGAAAAGTGGCTTTTCGCCGGGATAATGAATCAGACGATTTTCAATCGTTGGCACAAACTCCTGCACAAACTCACTTAACTTGGCATGAATCTCACGAGAATCGACATAAATTTTTGCCGTTTCATCACTGGCTAAATCACGCACAATTCGTTGTGGTAAAGGTAATTCTTCAAAAATAAGTTCAGGTGTCGCAACTTCTTTTTGCTTACGTTGAATATATTCCCAAAGCTTACTCAAATAACACATATCTTGTGCAATCGCAGCTTCATCTACACCTTCCGCTGCGGTGCGAACGATCACACTACCCGGTAAGCTGTGTTCGGTTTGAATGCGTTCAATCATGCTACGAAGTCGATCACGCTCTTCTTCTGATTCAATGCGTTGTGATACACCGATATGATTACCATAAGGCATTAATACTAGATAACGCGATGGGATAGAAAGATCTGTGCTTAGACGTGCACCTTTAGTTCCCAACATGTCTTTCATCACTTGAACCGTCAACATCTGTCCGGGATGCAGAAGCTCAAAAACATTTGGGGTAGGTTGCGAACGTGACCAGACCATATCATTGATATGTAAAAAAGCAGTCCGAGACAATCCAATATCAACAAAAGCAGCTTGCATACCCGGCAGTACACGTACCACTTTACCTTTATAAATATTACCCACTAAACCACGTTTTACAGTACGCTCAACAAATAATTCATTGACCGTACCATTTTCAATCAAGGCCACACGACATTCCATCGGTGTGACGTTAATCAGCAATTCTTCTGCCATAACCCACTCAAAAATTTATAAAAATTCTTATATCTGAAAGTGTCAGCCCGATCGTTTTATACTGAGGCCCTAACACTTTCCAATAACTCTACTGTCTCATACAGGGGTAAACCTACAACATTACTGTAACTTCCCTGTATCTGTGGAATATACTGTGCGGCAATTCCCTGTATTGCATACGCCCCTGCTTTTCCAACAGGTTCACCCGTCGCCCAATATTTTTCCATTTCGGCATGACTTAACTGTTGCAACTCGACTTGAGTTCTAACCACTTTACTTAAGCATTGGACAGAGCTTGCCACACAAATTCCAGAGTACACATTATGCCATTGCCCAGAAATTGTTGACCAGATCTCAAAAGCATGCTGTTTTGAATCAGGCTTACCAATAATTTTACCTGCAAAACTTAAACTGGTATCCGCAGCAATCACAATTGCATCAGGAAATAAACCTAGAACAGCATGTGCCTTTGCTCTCGCCAATCGTTCAACATAGTGTTCAACAATTTCACTTTCTCGGACACTTTCATCGATATCTGGACTATATATTTCAAAGTCCAGCCCTAACTGTTGTAGCAGTTCTTTACGACGAGGTGAACTCGAAGCTAAAATTATACGCGCCATTTGTGTAAGCAGTAATAAACCATCGGCCATCCTATCACGCTACTAACAAGCGGTTGCCAATGTCGCGCTATTGAAAAATGTGTACTCGATATTGTTTGACTCATCCACAAAAAGGTTAAGTGCGCAATAATTGCAAGTACAGCGATTACCCATGAGTTCGCGAAAGTTAAAATTCGGCGTTCACGAATAAAATAACGCGTACCAAACGTAATCAAAACAAAACTTAGTGCATTTAAACCCAAAGGCGCATCTAACAATAAATCAGTGAAAATCCCCACTCCAAAGGCGAACCAAACCCCGCACCAACTAGGTTGATAAAGAATCCAGAACAGCATGGTCATCAGCATAATGGATGGTCGCCATCCTGAAGCTTCGTAAGCAATGGGATAAACTAAAAGAACTGACCCGATAATAATTGAGATGATAATCATCCAAAGTGGGTCTTTGCGTTTCTCATAACTCAACTTAGCGATCGGCATAGGGTTGCTCCTGCGCTAAGGATTCAGAGAACAGCACCACCACATGATGGCCACTTGCAAGCTGGGCTGCTGGAGTCACATCAATTTCAGCAAACTCACCTGAAGTATGACGGCTAACCTTAGAAACAGTACCCACCAAATAGCCCGCAGGAAAATGTTCGCCCAAACCCGAACTAAATACTTTATCGCCCACTTGGATGTTGGCGCTCGTCGGAACATATTCCATTTTTAGGCGACCTAAATCACCTGTTCCAGATATAATCGCACGCATCCCCGTACGCTCCAGACGTACAGAGAGAGAATGTTCTTTATCAGATAGCAACATCACTCGCGAACTGTGTGGATAGACACTAATCAACTGCCCCATAATGCCTTTATCATCGAGAACGGTCTGGCCCACCTTTAAATGGTCCTGTGAACCACGATTGATGATGATGATATGGCGTAAAGGGTCGGCATCGGTTCCAATCACTTCTGCAATTTGCATACGACCATCAATAATCAATGGCGTATCCAAAAGCCCCCTTAAACGGTTATTTTCCGCGGAGAGTTCTGAAAGTTTTTGGAGTCGAACTTGAGCTTGAAGGAGTTCAGCCTGCATTGCGGTATTTTCACGGCGCAATTGAGTTTCAGATTTGGTTTGTTGGTTCAGCCATTCTCGCGACAATACAGGATAACTTGCCAGCGCATAAATTGGATTATACGCTGCATACAAGACATCTCTTGCAGGTTGAATCACATAAGGCATGCGCCAATCAAAGAAAAGCACCACCAAACATGAAATAACCGCAATAATAAATGAGCGAAAAGATGGCGGTTGTCTTGAAAAAAGATTCGGTTGCACCGCCTAGTCCTTATGATTTAGCCAACAAAAAGCATGTCATGGTTCGGATTATCAAAGAACTCTAAGACTTTACCGCCACCACGCGTGACGCAAGTTAAAGGATCATCCGCAACAATCACAGGTAGACCTGTTTCTTGCGCCAGCAGTTTATCAAGGTTACGCAATAATGCGCCGCCACCAGTCAACACAATACCGCGCTCTGCAATATCCGAAGAAAGTTCAGGTGGAGTTTGTTCTAAAGCAGATTTTACTGCGCTCACGATGCTTTGTAATGGGTCAGCAATCGCTTGTGAGATTTCATCAGAAGTGACGGTAATCGCACGGGGTACACCCTCTGCCAGATTACGGCCACGCACTTCAATTTCAAGGGTTTTGCCATCAGCAATCGCCATACCCACTTCTTTCTTGATCACTTCGGCCGTGGTTTCCCCAATCACACAACCGTGCGCCTTACGCACATAATTGATAATTTGCTCATCAAATACATCGCCACCGATACGTAATGAATCGGCATAAACACAGCCTTGTAATGAAATGATCGCAATCTCGGTCGTACCGCCACCCACATCCACCACCATCGAACCACATGCTTGTTCGACTGGCATACCTGCACCAATCGCTGCCGCCATTGGCTCTTCAATTAAACGGACATCACGCGCGCCTGCATTGAACACAGCCTCACGAATCGCACGACGTTCAACTAAAGTCGATTTACATGGGACACACACCACAACACGCGGTGCTGGTGGAAACAAACGCTTTTCATGTACTTTACCGATAAACTGGTTCAACATGGTCTCAGTGACTTCAAAGTCGGCAATCACACCGTCTTTCATTGGACGAATCGCTGAAATATTCGCTGGTGTACGGCCTAACATTTGTTTAGCATCAAGACCAACAGCAGCAACAATTTTTTGCGAACCGCTATGACGAATGGCCACAACTGTTGGTTCATTTAATATAATGCCACGGCCTGGTGCATAAATAAGGGTATTTGCAGTACCTAAATCAATGGCTAAATCCGGCGAAAACAAGCCAATTAGTCGTTTTAAAATCACGGGGGCGTTCTCAATTAAACTTTGTGTGGATACAGGGTGGCAACTTTAACGAAATGTGATGCTTTGAACAAGTCAATCGCTTATTATAACGCACGATATTTTGCAATTTTTTGATACTGAATTAGGTAAAGTTATGTCTACATCATCAGATGCTCAGCAGACAACGGACTTAAATGCACAGACCGTTTCAGCGATTGCACATCTTGCTCGCTTGTCTCTAAATGACACGCAATCTACTGAATATGCTCAAAGTTTAAATAAAATTCTTGGCATGATGGAAAGCCTAAAAGGCATTAATACCGATAACGTTGAGCCTTTGAAAAGTCCTTTTGATAATCCGCAACCTTTACGTGCTGATATTGTAAGTGAAAGCAACCATCGTGATGAATATCAAGCGGTCGCTCCTGCAACAGAAGCAGGCTTGTACCTTGTACCTCGCGTAATTGAATAATTTCTATTCGATTAATCAATATTTTATATTTAGAATGTAAAGAAATTTTTCATATGACAGATTTACATCGCTTATCAATCCGTGAACTCTCTGAAGGGCTAAAACAAGCTCAATTTTCATCACGCGAATTGACCGAACATTATTTAAAACGTATTGCCAAAATTGACCCGAAAGTAAAAAGTTATGTAACGGTGACAGCAGAACAAGCACTTATTGAAGCTGATGCTGCTGATGTTGCACTTAAGTCAGGTCATGCACATGCGTTGGCAGGTATTCCTCTTGCACACAAAGACATTTTTTGTACCCAAGGCATTAAAACCACTGCCGGTTCAAAAATGTTGGATAACTTCATTTCACCTTACGATGCGACCGTCGTTGCCAAAGCCAAAGCTGCAGGTCTTGTGACTTTAGGTAAGGTGAATATGGATGAATTCGCAATGGGTTCAACCTCTGAAAGTTCATATTTTGGCGCAACAGGTAACCCGTGGGCATTAGATCATGTCCCAGGTGGTTCATCAGGTGGTTCCGCTGCGGCTGTTGCTGCGGACTTAGCTCCGATTGCAACAGGTACGGATACTGGTGGTTCAATTCGCCAACCAGCTTCATTCTGCGGCTTAACAGGCTTAAAACCGACCTATGGTCGTGTATCACGCTTCGGTATGATTGCGTATGCATCATCACTGGATCAAGGCGGTCCAATGGCACGCTCAGCAGAAGACTGTGCATACTTGATGAATGTGATTGCTGGTCATGATGCTAAAGACTCAACTTCTGTAGACAAAGAAGTCGATGACTACGTTGCTAACCTAAATGGTACAGCGGTGAAAGGTTTACGCATCGGTATTCCAAAGCAATACTTCAATGTCGCTGGTTTGGATGCAGACGTGAAAGCCCGCGTTGAAGAATCATTGAAAAAGCTTGAGGAAATGGGTGCGACTTTGGTTGAGATTGATCTCAACATGACTGAAGCCTACGTTCCGACTTACTATTTGATCGCACCTGCGGAAGCGTCATCAAACTTATCACGTTACGATGGTGTTCGTTATGGCTACCGTTGTGAAAATCCAAAAGACATTTTAGACCTCTACAAACGTTCACGTTCAGAAGGTTTTGGTGCTGAAGTACAACGCCGTATTTTGATCGGTACTTATGCCCTGTCTGCAGGTTACTACGATGCCTACTATGTCAAAGCACAAAAAGTACGTCGTTTGATTCAGCAAGATTTCTTGAAAGCATTTGAAAATGTTGACGTGATTGCTGCACCATCTGCACCAACCACAGCCTATAAGATCGGTGCAAACCTCAGTCCGACTGAAATGTATTTAGGTGATATCTATACCCTTGCAGTGAACTTGGCAGGTCTGCCTGCGATCAACGCACCTGTTGGTTTCGATAAAGACAGCTTGCCTGTGGGCTTACAGTTGATCGGTAACTACTGGTCAGAATCACAATTGCTTTCGATTGTGCATCAATATCAACAAAATACAGACTGGCATACCAAACGTGCGGCAATTGCTGAGGAGAATGCATAATGACTGAAGCTCAAAAGTTAAAGTTAATTGACGGTTGGGAAGTCGTTATCGGGATCGAAATCCATACTCAGCTTGCCACAAAGTCTAAAATCTTCTCAGGTTCATCGACTGAATTTGGTCAAGACCCAAATACACAAGCCAGCCTTGTTGATTTAGCCATGCCGGGCGTATTGCCTGTATTGAATGCCGAAGTGGTTGATCTTGCAATTCGCTTTGGTTTGGGTATTGATGCCTATATCGATCAAGCATCTGTGTTTGCGCGTAAAAACTACTTCTATCCAGATTCGCCAAAAGGCTATCAAATCAGCCAGATGGACAATCCGATTGTAGGCTTGGGTCATATCGACATCCAACTGGAAGATGGTACGACCAAACGCATTGGCGTGACCCGTGCCCATCTTGAAGAAGATGCAGGTAAATCGATTCATGACCAATTCGAAGGTATGTCGGGTATCGACTTAAACCGTGCGGGCACACCATTGCTTGAAATCGTATCTGAGCCAGATATGCGTTCGGTTGAAGAAGCGGTTGCTTATATCAAGTCGATTCACACGCTTGTACGCTGGTTAGGTATTTCTGACGGCAACATGGCAGAAGGCTCATTCCGTGCCGACTGTAACGTGTC
>CAZKJI010000078.1:0-10225 GCA_964553005.1 uncultured Acinetobacter sp.
GCTGTTGCTAAAGGATTAAATTTAAACTGATGTTTCATTGTCTCATTAACCAGTACGCTAATTCACAATTAATTATTGTCGCATCATAGAGAAAAAGTTGATAAGTGGCTACACTTAAGCTTTCAAAATCTCAGCTAGTTTTAGATTTTATTGCAAATGAATACACAACGTGAACAATTGATACAAACTTGGCTTCAAGCCGTTCTTCAGTCCGATCAATTTGAGATCAGTTTTTTGGCAGGAGATGCAAGCTTTCGCCGTTATGCGCGAATCAAGTTACAAAACAAAACCTATATGCTCATGGATGCGCCACCTGAAAAAGAAGACTGTGTTCCATTTGTGAATATTGATGAGTTCTTTGATGGGCATGGGATTCGTGTTCCTCATATCATTGCCAAAAATTTGACACAGGGCTTGTTGCTGCTTGAGGATTTTGGTGATGTGGTGTTGTCCACTTTGTTGAATGACCAGACAGTCGACCAGTACTATGCACAAAGCTTTAAACAGTTAATCGAGTTACAGCAGGTTGATGGAAAAGATCATTTACCTGCCTATTCTTATGACAAGCTGATGGCCGAAATGCGTTTGTTGACTGAATGGATGTTGCCATCCTTGAACATTCAGCCGACAGAGCAGCAGTTGGAAACAATCGAACAGGCATTCGACTTTCTTGCGATTGAAGCAACTCAGCAGCCACAAGTGATTGTACATCGTGATTTTCATAGCCGTAACCTCATGAAAATTGACAATGAGCAAGAGCTTGGCGTGATTGATTTTCAGGATGCAGTGATTGGTGCAGATACCTACGACCTGATCTCGATTACCCGTGATGCCTATGTGCAATGGAACGCTGACCGTGTCTATGGTTGGTTTAAAGTGTTCTATGACCTGTTGCCTGAAACTGCAAAAGAAAACCGTAATTTTGAACAGTTCAAGCGTGATGCTGATTTAATGGCGATTCAACGTCATCTTAAGATTTTGGGTATCTTCGTGCGTTTGTTTGAGCGTGATGGTAAATCGGGTTATTTAAAAGATTTACCGCGTGTGATGTGGTACTTGCTTGAAGAAAGTCAGGGCTATGAAGAGCTGAATGACTTTATGCAATTCATCCGTGATGTCGTGATGCCGAAATTTATTGCCAAATATGGCGACTATGAGGTTGCAGCATAATGAAAGCGATGATTCTTGCTGCGGGTCTCGGCAATCGTATGCGTCCATTGACTTTACATACCCCAAAACCTTTACTGGAAGTTGGTGGCAAGCCATTGATTGTTTGGCACATCGAGAAATTGCAAAAAATTGGTGTGACCGAAATTGTGATTAATACTGCATGGCTCGGTGAAAAGCTGGCAACTACTTTAGGGGATGGCTCTCAATTCGGAGTGAACATCCTTTGGTCACATGAGGGTGAGGGGCTTGAAACCGCAGGTGGAATCATCAATGCCTTGCCATTGTTGGGTGATGAACCATTCATTCTGGTGAATGGGGATGTTTGGACCACCATGGACTTTTCTACATTGTTGAATGTTGATTTGGGTGATAAGCAAGCACACTTGGTGTTGGTGGATAATCCACCACAGCATTTAAAGGGTGATTTTATCCTTTCTAATGGACTGGCTTATACCTTTGAACAGGAGCAGTCAGGCGAGCCATTCACCTATAGCGGTATTGCCGTGCTTCATCCACGCATGTTTGCTGGCTTGGAAAATGGTAAGCGGCCTTTAGCACCTTTATTAAAACAGGTAATGCAGCAACAGCAGGTTTCGGCGGAAAAGATGCAGGTGGTTTGGGTGGATGTGGGTACGCCTGAGCGCTTGCAACAACTTGATCAACAGATCAAACAAGGCGTTTTTGCTCAATAAATGCTAAAACACTGTCTTTATTCGAGTTGTATGGAAAAGACAAAAATCTAAAGGATTGTGCAGTTTATCATGTTTGCCGCTGTTTAACTGCATAATCGTTCAACAAGTCCTACTGTGTCTTGGTTCAGAAATCGGTATACTGCACAGCATATTTATCGAGATGTTACACCGCTATGCATCCTTTTTTTCAAGAATTAAAGCAAGGTAGTCAAGCTTTGGGTTTAAACCTGAGTGACGAAACCTTAACCCTCTTATTGAAATATCAAGATGCTTTGGTGCTATGGAATAAAGCCTACAATCTGACCGCGATTCGTGATCCTAAAGAAATGCTGGTCAAACATTTGTTGGATAGCTTGAGTATCCTGAATGATTTACCGCAGGGGCGTTTGCTGGATGTGGGAACAGGTGGCGGAATGCCAGGCATGATCATTGCCTTATGTCAACCAGAACGTTCCTGTGTGCTTCTGGATTCCAATGGTAAAAAAATTCGTTTTTTAAAACAGTTTATTGCTGATCTAAAGCTGACAAATGTAATTGCAGTGCAAACACGTGTAGAAAATGAAGACAGCATTCACGAGCTTGGTCATTTCGATGTCATTACAAGTCGGGCCTTTGCTTCCCTGACTGACTTTGTCGATGCTGCACAACCTTATATGCATGAGCAAAGTATTATTGCCGCAATGAAAGGCTTAATTCCAACCGACGAAGTTGAGCAAATCAAAGATCAATATTCATGTAGGGTGATCGAACTTCGTGTACCAAGATTAGATGAACAACGTCATTTACTGTTACTTCAACGTATTCAATAAAAAATATTAAGGGTAGTCATGGCTCAAATTATTGCAATTGCAAACCAGAAAGGTGGTGTCGGGAAAACCACGACCGCAGTGAATCTTGCCGCATCTTTGGCGATTTTGAAAAAACGCGTCCTGCTGGTCGATATGGATTCACAGGGTAATGCCACTATGGGTTCAGGCGTTCAAAAGAATGACTTGCTTTATTCAGTGACCGATGTGCTGTTGGGCGAAGTGCCCATTGAAACCGCCATTCAAAAGGCCGAGGTGGGTTATAAAGTTTTAGGTGCAAATCGTGAACTTGCTGGCGTTGAGCTAGCAATTGCCGAGCAAGAAGGGCGTGAATTTATCCTGAAAAATGCCTTGCAGGAAGTCACTTCCTCATTTGACTATATCATTGTGGATTGTGCCCCAAGTTTAAGCCTCATCACAGTCAATGCATTGGCAGCAGTAGATGGGGTGATTATTCCAATGCAGTGCGAGTATTATGCGCTGGAAGGTTTGGCTGACCTGACCCAGACTATTGACCGTATACAAAAAGCCCTCAATCCAAACTTGGAAATTGTAGGGGTGTTACGTACGATGTACGATGCCCGTAATGCCCTGACCCGTGATGTATCGGCAGAGCTGGAGCAGTATTTTGGCAAGAAGCTGTATGAGACGGTGATTCCTCGAAATATTCGATTGGCAGAAGCCCCTGCACATGGTCTGCCTGTGATTTATTTTGAAAAAAGTTCTAAAGGTGCGGTTGCCTATTTAAACCTTGCCGCAGAAATGTTGAAGAAAAGTAAAGTGAAAAAAGGAAGTGCGGTATGAGCATCAAAAAACGCGGATTGGCTAAAGGTCGTGGTTTAGATGCGCTACTGGGTTCAATTCAAAAAGAAAAGCTGCAACTCGAAGCACAAGCCCTGGATCATGGTCAACTCAAGCAGATTGATGTCAACTTGTTAAAACGTGGTGAATATCAGCCACGTCGTTTTATTCAGGAACAGGATTTACAGGAACTTGCGTCATCCATTGAAAAGCATGGAGTGATGCAGCCAATTGTGATTCGTCCTATTGATGATGAGCAGCATCCCTACGAAATTATTGCGGGTGAACGCCGTTGGCGCGCAGCGCAGTTAGCGGGTTTAACTGAAATCCCTGCCATTGTGCGTGAACTGAATGATCAGGTCGCAATTGCATTGGCACTGATTGAAAATATTCAGCGTCAGGACCTCAACCCGATTGATCAGGCATTGGCCTTACAACGTTTCCATGATGAGTTTGGTCTGAGCCATCAGGAAATAGCCGATACTGTGGGTAAAGCCCGTACCACAGTGAGTAATTTATTACGCTTACTCAGTCTGGCTGATCCAATTAAGGACCTGATGCAACAGGGGCAGATTGATATGGGACATGCCCGTGCCATTCTCACCCTAAAAGCCAAAGACCAGATTGACGTGGCGCAAATCGTGATTGAAAAAGCCCTGTCAGTGCGTCAGACTGAACAACTGGTACGTGAGTGGAATGAACCAAAAGCTGAAAAGGAAAAGGCTCAGGTTTCTCCAGATATTGAACAGTTGACTCAGAAACTCTCAGAACGTTTTGGAGCGAATGTAAAAATTGACCATAACCAACAGGGTAAAGGAAAAATGGTCATTCACTATCACTCATTGGATGAGCTGGATGGCATTCTAAATATCTGTTTACCGAACTAAAATTTAGAATACCTCCTGTTATATTTTAAATATTATTGGGGAATAATATGTGGGAACTTGTCAAGGCAGGTGGCTGGTTAATGCTACCGCTGATTCTCTCATCAATTTTTACGGTTGCAATTTCAATTGAACGTTATATTCGGTTAAAACGGTCACAGGTATTACCACAGGCCTTGCTGGTTAATGGTTCAGATGCTGAACCTGTCATTTCACATTTGGAGCAGGATGCTGCCGCAAAAAGCCCTTTGGGCCGTATTCTCAAGGCGGGATATGAACATCGCGAGCAAGGTGAACAGTTTGCGCGTGCGCAGATGGAGGCAACTGCTTCACGGGAAATCAGTCATCTGGAAAAAAATATCAATTTTCTGGGTACTTTAAGTGCCATTGCACCATTGCTGGGTCTGCTCGGAACGGTCATTGGGATCATTGAATCATTCTTGGTGATTGATATTGGTGCGTCGGGCAATGCCAGCATGATGATGCCAGGGATTTCTAAAGCCCTGATTACCACCGCAGTGGGGATGCTGATTGCAATTCCTGCCATGATTGCCTATCGCTATTTTCAGCGTGTGGTGCATGAATATATAGCCGAACTGGAGCAACAATCGACACTGTTTCATGCGGCACTTTTCTATAAAAAAGTCCCGCATGTACAAGAACATCGCCGTGCAAGTTAGGCTCAACAAAGCGTAGGTGATTATCATGAAGTTTAAACGCTCTCAAGTTGAAGATATTCATATCAACCTGACACCCATGATTGACTGTATGTTGTTCATTCTGGTGTTCTTGCTATTGTCCACAACATTCAGCCAGCAAAGCCGTATCAATCTGACCTTGCCAGACGCGCAGGGTGTGCCACCAAAACAGTTCGATCAGAAAATTGAAATCATGGTAGACTCAACGGGGCATTATTCTGTCAATGGTCAAGCATTATCAAGCAAAGATATTGCTGATTTAAGTACCGCAATCAAGCAGGCTGCGCAGGATCGGCGTGATTTGATGTTTATTATTGCGGCGGATGCCAAAGCAACCCATCAGGACGTGATCCGTGTGATGGATGTGGCAGGTCAGCTTGGCTTTGTCAATGTCAATATTAGCACTAAAGTTCCGACTAGAGGTTTTACTGAGTGAATCAGGATTTTAAGGTTTATTTGCGCCTTTTAGCTTATTTAAAATCTTATTGGGGCATTGCCTTATTTGTATTGATCGGTTTTGCGATTAATGCCACCACAGAAGTCTCTGTCGCCAAGCTGATGAAATATATTATTGATGCCATTCAAAATGGTGATCGAGAGAATCTGGACTGGTTTCCTGTTTTAATTGTGCTATTGATGTTTTTTCGTGGCGTTGGATTATTTTTAGGTGGATATTTTACCGCCGTTATTTCACGCCAGCTGGTCTTTGGTATTCGTCAGGAAGTTTACGCTAAATTATTAAGGCTCCCTGCACAATATTATCTTGATCATAGCTCTGGCCATATTACTGCCAAGTTAATGTATAACGTTGAACAGCTTTCAGCCGCATCATCAGAGTCTTTAAAAACCCTGATCAAAGACGGCTTGATTGTGATTGGATTATTGAGCTATTTACTGTATACCAATTGGCGTTTAACCCTATGTTTTATCGTCTTTATACCAGTGATTGGCATCCTGGTGCGGATTGCCTCGAAAAAAATGCGTAAGCTGTCGATTCAGGTACAAAATACCATGGGTGATGTTAACCATGTGGTACAGGAAACTATCAATGGCAATAGTGTTGTCAAAAGCTTTACAGGTGAAGCATTTGAACAGCAACGTTTTTACAAATCCTCAGAAGAAAATCTTCGCCGTGGCTTAAAAATGGTGGTGGTGCAAAATATTAACAGCCCGATTATCCAGTTGATTCTCTCTTGTGCAATGGCAGTGATTTTATGGATTGCACTACGTCCACAAGTTTTGGGTGACACTTCCGCAGGTGAGTTTGTTGCCTATATTGCAGCAGCAGGTTTAATCTCAAAACCTGTGAAGAACCTGACGGATATTAATGAAAAATTACAGCGTGGTTTGGCAGCAGCACACTCTGTATTTGAACTGCTGGATTTGCCTGAAGAACAGAATAAGGGGCAACTCACACCTGTGCTGAAAGGTAATATCCAGTTTGAACATGCAGATTTACGTTATGAAGACGGTACACATGCGATTAAAGATTTTTCTTTAAAGATACATTCTGGACAGACAGTTGCATTGGTGGGACGTTCAGGTGCGGGTAAAACCTCATTGGTGAATATGCTGCCACGCTTTCAGGAGTTAAGCGGTGGGCAACTGAATTTTGATGGTGTGCCTGTTCAGGACATTGAATTGTCTTGCCTGAGATCACAGATTGCAATGGTCAATCAACAGGTGATTCTGTTTAACCGTTCAGTCCGTGACAATATCGCCTATGGTCAATTACAGGATGCAAGTGACGAGCAGGTGATTGCGGCGGCAAAAGCGGCTTATGCGCATGACTTTATCATGAACTTGCCACGGGGCTATGACACTGTTCTCGGTGCGCAGGGCTTGAGCCTTTCTGGTGGTCAACGTCAGCGTATCGCCATCGCAAGAGCGATTCTCAAAGATTCTCCAATCCTGATTTTGGATGAGGCAACCAGTGCGCTGGATAATGAATCTGAGTATTTTATTCAACAGGCCTTTGATGAGGCGATGCAAGGTCGTACTACCATTGTGATTGCGCATCGTTTATCGACCATTGAAAATGCTGATGTGATTGTGGTGATGGACAAAGGGCAGATCATTGAACAAGGCACACATACCGAATTGCTGGCAAAACATGGCGTGTACTACCAATTGCATCAACGCAATTTTGAGGAAAACTAAATATGTTTCTGGGCATGTCTTTGGCGCAAACCATTCAGGATGCCTGGAATAAACAGGCAACATGGTTAGTGTTGTTGCGTCCATTGTCATGGTTATACCGTTTTGGTTTTTGCCTGAATCAGGGCTTGTATAAAACTGGAATCAAGAAAGTATATACCGCACCTGTGCCTGTGATGGTGATTGGTAATATCACGGTTGGGGGAAGTGGCAAAACCCCTTTATTGATTCAACTGGTCAAGTATCTTCAACAACATAATATTCATGTTGGGGTGATCAGCCGTGGTTATGGTGGTAAAGGAGATTTTCCTGCTCTGGTGACCACAACGTCTGAACCTGATCAGGTGGGTGATGAACCCTGTCTGATTGTACAGGCAACCCATGTTCCCATGGCGGTTGGACCCAACCGCCAGGCAGCAATTGAACTGTTATTGAAGTCCACCGCGATTGACCTGATTATTAGTGATGATGGTTTGCAGCATTGGGCTTTGGCACGTCAGCTTGAATGGATTGTGCTGGACCAAAACCGTGGTTTGGGCAATGAAAAGTTATTACCTGAAGGTTATCTGCGTGAACCTAAATCGCGATTAAAACAGGGTACAGTGATTGAACATGGCAAAACTGCACAAGCGCAGCGAAATATGCATTTAGAGATTGGTCAGCCTTATCTGCTCAATCCTCATTCGAGTACAAATGCTTTTGATGCCAAGCAATATTTTAATGCTGTGGTGGGCATCGGTTTTCCGCAGCGTTTTTATCAAACACTGAATAAGCTGGGTGTTAACCAATATCAGGCACATGAGTTTCCCGATCATCATGATTATGAAATTGCTGATTTAACATTTGATCATCATGATGTAATTATCACGACTGAAAAAGATGCGGTTAAGTTTAAGACATTATTAAAGCAACATCCTGAATTTAACATTCCCATTTGGGTCGTGCCTGTTGAGGCCGTTTTATCATCAGATTGTTATGATCTGCTGCGACAACAGTTACAGCAGGTCGGGATTCAATTTTCCTAGAGGGCAACCATGAAACATATCGTTATTCCTGCACGTTTTGCCAGTTCTCGTTTACCGGGTAAGCCTTTATTGCTGATTCATGGCCGCCCCATGATTTTGCGCGTAGTTGATCAAGCCAAAAAAGTACAGGGCTTTGATGATTTGTGTGTCGCAACGGATGACGAACGTATTGCTGAGGTGTGTCGAGCTGAGGGAGTCGATGTGGTGTTGACCCGTGCTGATCATCCATCAGGTACAGATCGTTTAAGTGAGGTTGCCCGTCTAAAAGGCTGGTCTGCCGATGACATTATTGTCAATGTTCAGGGTGATGAGCCTTTGCTTCCAGCACAGTTGGTACAGCAGGTAACGCAACTTCTGGTCGAGCAACCACAATGTTCAATGTCTACTTTATGTGAGCCTATTCATCAGTTAGATGAGTTTCAACGTGACAGCATTGTGAAAGTGGTGATGAGCAATCGCAATGAAGCATTGTATTTTAGCCGTGCCACCATTCCGTATGATCGTGATGGGGCAAAACAGTCACAACCCACCCTACATGATCAGGCATTCCGCCATCTAGGTTTATATGCCTATCGTGTGAAACTGCTACAGGAATATGTTACATGGCAACAGGGGAATCTGGAAAAACTGGAGAGTCTTGAACAATTGCGCGTATTGGAAAATGGCCACCGTATTGCCATTGCCGTTGCAGAAGCGAATTTACCTCCTGGGGTAGATACACAAACGGATTTAGACCGTTTAAATGCGATGCCTGTTAGTTTATTTGAATAGTCTTGAGTGATATGCAACAAACCATGATTTATCCTTGGCATGAGCAAACATGGTCGTTGCTCACCACGCGCTTTCCTGAGCTTGGTCATGGTTTGCTGTTTTATGGTAAACAAGGCTGTGCCAAGCAGGAGTTTGCCGAACGGTTTGTTGCATGGGTGCTTTGTCTGAATAAACAGGCTGAGGCGGCATGTGGTGAGTGTTCAAGCTGTCAATGGCTGAAATCTGACACCCATCCCAATTATGTGCATATCACCACAGACGAAGATAATAAAAAGCAAAATGCAAAAATAAAGATTGAAAAAATCCGTGACTTATTGCCTTTCGTGCAGCAGACAGGTGAAGGCTGGCGAATCGTGATGATTGAACCAGCAGAAGCACTCAATATTGCCTCTTCAAATGCATTGCTCAAGACTTTGGAAGAACCAGGTGAGCGTGTGGTGCTGATTTTAGTTGCCGATCATTATTTGAAATTACCTGCGACTATTCGAAGTCGTTTACAGCATTTCGCCTTGGATCGCCTAACCCCTCAAGAGGCACAGGGTTTTGTACAACAGCAAATTCCAGAGTTAACGACTGAGCAAACTTCACTGTTATTGAATCTTGGTAATGATATGCCGTTAAAGGCAATTGAGATTCAACAGAGTCAATGGCTAGGGAAACGGGCTACATTTTTAAACGACTGGTTAAAACTGGTGACTGAAAAGAACTTGCCTTTGCATTACGCGAACAAATGGTCGAAGGAGTTAAATTTTTCAGAATTTCTGATAATGTTTGAATACCTGCTGGCCGATGTTATTGCCTTAAAATTAAATCAGTCAATCAAGAATGATGATCTGGATTTTCAAAAACTTGGCCAATGCTATGATCTGGAAAGTTTGTTTGAAGTTTATTCAGATCTACAGCAGAAGAAATTGATGGTGGAGCAAAATGTTCAAACCCAACTGGTCCTTGATAAGCTGTTCATAGAATTAATGAATGCTTAATTCTCGGTATTATATAGCTAAATTCTAAAAATACTAGCACAAGGAAATATCTGCAAAACCTCATTTCCTATGGTTTTAGGTGTGATGATAAATTAAGTATTCAGCTATAGATAAAAAATATAAAGAAAATTTCTTCTGTTTAAAGAATAAGCAAATTCCTTTGGTTTGAACGTTTTTATTAAACTAGGACTTACGCACTATTATTTATAGATTCTCTGTGGTAGCAGATGATTTTTAT
>CAZKJI010000079.1:0-10157 GCA_964553005.1 uncultured Acinetobacter sp.
ATTCAATTGTGCGCGAGTTTAATTAACTCTCGGTAATTCTCAACAGACCCTAGTATTTCTCCGCACTTGTGTAGATTTGCCCTTAGATTCGCTGTGAGAAATTAAGGGCAATCTTATTAACGGCGGTTGTTATACATAGCCATTGCTGCTGGCAGGTTTTTACGCATATCACTAATACGTTGTGTATTCGATGGGTGTGTGGATAAGAAAGAAGCACCTCCCGCACCATCTAAACGATTCATTTTTTCCCAAAGACGAATGGCTGCATTGGGGTTGTAGCCAGCTTTTGCCATGAGCATTAAACCACCGTAATCGGCACGGCTTTCAAGGTTTCGTGAATAAGGCAGGCCAATCCCAATTTGACTGCCCAGATTAATTGCGGCATTGCCCAAATCACCGATATTGGCACCCGCATAAGACGTACCAATGCCAATCGCCAGATTAGTCAGTGCCTGTGCACCAATCTTGCTCTTGGCATGTTCTTCAAGCGCATGGGTCATTTCGTGTCCCATAATTGCTGCGATTTCATCATTGGTCAAATTCAGCTTGTTCACAATACCCGTATAGAAAACGACCTTCCCACCTGGCGCAACATAGGCGTTGACGGTATCAGACTTTAATACAGCTAGTTGCCAGTCAAAACGTTGACCTGTTTGGTTCAACTGGTCAGCGTAGGGTTTTAGGCGCAGGAAGACGCTATTAATGCGTTGATAGGTACTTGAACTGGTATCCAGTTGGTTCTTGGCACGTGCTTCCCGAGTCATCTGTGCAAAGCTTTGTGCGGATTGTGCATTCAGGGTTGCACTGTCTGCACCTGCCATATCTGCAAATGAGGCGCAGCCTGAAATGGTCATTACAGTGGTTGCACAAAGGCTTAGAGCTAACTTTTTCATACTTATTCTCTCCAAATCAGTATCTTATGAATATCGTCATGATTAAGGAGGATTATAAAAAATGTTTATAACGCTTTACATTCCGAATGGCTCTATAATCATTGTAATTATGTAATCACTAATTTTTCATGTTACATGGATTTTTCACGTAAATTGATAAAATTAAAGCCAGTGTTTTTGCACTGGCTTTGATCAATGAGACAGAAGTCTGATGAAATCATTCTTCTTCATCAAACTCCTCTTCAGAAAAAGCATTTTCTTCTAAAGACGTATCAAAAATTAAAATTGCCTTACCGTCTGTCTGGATCATGCCCTGATCTTCAAGGGTTTTAAGCACACGGCCTACCATTTCACGGGAACAGCCCACGATACGGCCAATTTCCTGACGGGTAATACGAATCTGACGACCATTTGGTAAAATCATTGCCTCAGGTTGAGCAGATAAATCAATTAAACAACGAGCAATACGACCAGATACATCAATGAACGCAAGGTCAGTCACTTTACGTGTGGTGTTCTTGAGACGGCGTACCAACTGGGCAAATACCGCATAGCTGAGGTCTGGATATTGCTTGCTTAACTCATGGAAATTTTCATAAGAGATTTCAGCAATCTCACATACATCACGAGTACGTACTTCTGCGGTACGTTGAGGATTTTTTTCAAAGAGACCCATTTCACCGAAGAAATCGCCTGGGTTTAGGTAGGCGACAATAATTTCGCGTTCATCATCTTCACGTAAGATAATTGACACTGAACCTTTTAAGATTAAATACAGCGATTTTGATTCCGTTCCAGCGTCAACAATCGTGGTGCGTTTAGGGTATCTGTTAATATGAGCACGTTTTAGCAAAGCCTTTACTGACTCAGGCAATTGACCTGGAGACAACGCATCAGTGCTAAGTTGTGAAAAATTTGAAGTCATGCTTAAAATTTCCGAATTTGGATGAAACCGATCGCACAGGCTCTGTTAAAGCCTTTTCTACACAGAAGAGATGAAATTCCTTATCAACTCATTTTATGCTAGTGTACAAGAACTAGGTAAATTTATAACGTTTTTTGGGTAGTTGCAATGCAAACAAGTGTACATTGGTTAGAGAATGTTGCTTTTGAAGCAAAATCAGACAGTGGTCACACTGTGGTGATGGATGGTTCTGCTGAATACGGTGGTGAAAACCGTGGCCCACGTCCTATGGAGCTCATCTTAATGGGACTTGGTGGTTGTGCTTCGTTTGATATTGTGACTATTTTAAAGAAATCCCGTCAAGATGTGACCGATGTCGTGTGTCAGTTAAAAGCTGAACGGGCAGATGCAATCCCAGCCGTATTTACAAAAATCCATCTACACTTCATTGTGACAGGTAAAGCGGTAAAAGAAAAGCAAGTTGAAAAGGCGGTTGAGCTTTCAGCAGAAAAATACTGCTCAGCCAGTAAAATGCTTTCGGATGGTGGGGTGGAAATTACCCATGACTTTGAAATTATTGAAGTGGAATAATGCCTGATTGTTAAGTGTTTCTAAAAAGTGATCTATTGCCATAGATCACTTTTTTATTAGTTTATGTTTTTACTTTATGAACAATTGTGGATCTACCCGAGCATTGTTCAGGCTCATTCCCCAATGTAGGTGCGCGCCCGTCACACGTCCAGTTTTCCCCATTTACCTGCTGTAGGTCGAATAAAATCTGGAAATGTTGTCCATGTACTTGGGTTAAATGAAGTGTAGATGTCATTTTGTTCCTTTGCTTCACGCGTATAACGATCCAACTGATCCTGATTGGGATTGACGTAGTCTTGGTTTTTAACCGTTAGACGTTGTTCAGCGTAGGCATAGGGTTTGATATCAAACTGTATAGGGGTGGTATTGGTGGTTAAGGTGACTGTCCTTAATGGTGCAGACAGTGGAATGCCAAATACAGCATATCGTTGTCCCTGCTCCTGCGTAATCAGTACTGAATTTTGTTCATAAAAAACCTGGGTTGTATTTGCTGTTAATGGAATGATGGCAATTCCACCTGCCCGTCGTGAATCTTGGGGGAGTTGGGCGAAACAGTGGATAGGAATGAGGCAAGATACCACAAGGCAGATTTTTTTAGATACATGGTCGTCATATTGCATATTGATCGAAACAAAAAGCTAAGCTAAAGCGTTCTATACAAAAGTAAAATAAGGGTTCTGTGCAAATTGGAAAAGACCGAAAATTTATACAAAACATACTTGAAATATATTATTTATAGACCCATATTATTACTGAGTTTTATCCGTATTTTATTTTATAAGATTTGGAAAAATATATAAATTTTATTTGAAATTCTAAAAAGTGTTCCCATCTTAGTGATAAGTTAAAAATTTGTTGTGAGGAATAACAAGAATGCGCTTTGAAAAATTTACAAACCGCCTACAGCAAGCACTCTCAGATGCACAGTCATTGGCAATGGGTAAAGACCATACCGCAATTGCAGGGATTCATATCCTCATGACATTGCTGGAAGAACCTGCTAACCAGAGCCTGTTGCAGCAAGCTGGGGCTGTTTTACCGACCTTAATGCAAAAATTGAATCAGGCATTAAATGATGCCGCAACGATTAGTAACCCAACGGGAGATGTCAACTTAAATCCAGAAGCGGTACGCATTTTAAATTTAGCTGATAGTTATGCACAAAAAGCAGGTGATGAATTTTTATCCACTGACTGGGTACTGTTGGCGTTGGCTGAACAGGGTGAAACTAAAAAAATTATCGAAAGTTCTGGTGCAACTGCACAGAAATTACGAGCAGTCATTGAAAAAATTAGAGGAACAGAAAAAGTGACCACCAATAACCATGAAGATCAACGTGATTCACTCAATAAATATACCATTGATTTAACCGAGCGTGCTCTGGCAGGCAAGTTAGACCCTGTGATTGGGCGTGATGATGAAATCCGCCGTACCATTCAGGTGTTGTCACGCCGTACCAAAAATAACCCTGTGCTGATTGGTGAACCTGGGGTCGGTAAAACTGCGATTGTAGAAGGTTTGGCACAACGTATTGTCAATGGTGAAGTGCCTGAAAGCTTAAAGAATAAACGTGTGCTTTCACTGGATTTGGGTTCATTGCTGGCAGGTGCAAAATATCGTGGTGAGTTTGAGGAGCGCTTAAAAGCGGTGCTGAAAGACCTTGCCAAACATGAAGGCGAAATCATCCTGTTTATTGATGAGCTGCATACCCTTGTAGGCGCGGGTAAGGGCGATGGCGCAATGGATGCAGGTAACATGCTTAAACCTGCGTTGGCGCGTGGTGAATTGCGCTGTGTCGGCGCAACTACGCTGGATGAGTATCGTCAGTACATTGAAAAAGATGCTGCACTTGAACGCCGTTTCCAGAAAGTGTTGGTGGATGAGCCAAGTGTGGAAGATACTATTGCGATTTTGCGTGGTCTTAAAGAGAAATATGCAACCCATCACGGCGTACAAATTTTGGATTCCGCGATTATTGCGGCGGCGAAAATGTCACATCGTTACATCACTGACCGTCAGTTGCCAGATAAAGCCATTGACCTGATTGATGAGGCGGCTTCACGGATTAAGATGGAGATTGATTCCAAACCTGAAGCATTGGATAAGCTTGATCGCCGTCTCATCCAGTTGAAAATGCAGTTGGAGGCGGTGAAGAAAGATGAGGATGCAGGCAGTAAGGCTGAAGTCAATCATCTTGAGCAGCAAATTGCTGAAAAGCAAAAAGAATACAATGATCTGGAAGAAATCTGGAAAGCTGAAAAAACACTGGTTGAGGGTGATAAAAAAGCCCAGATCGAACTGGATCAGGCGCGGGTTGCATTGGAAAAAGCCAAACGTGAGGGTGATCTGGCTGAGGCGGCACGCTTGCAATATGGCGTGATTCCTGAGTTGCAGAAACGTCTGGAACAGGCAGAAATTGCAGAGGAAAATGAGGAACCTAAACTCATTCGTACCAAAGTGACCGAGAATGAAATTGCTGAGGTGGTGAGTGCGGCAACAGGCATTCCTGTAACCAAAATGTTGCAGGGCGAACGTGAAAAACTGCTCCAGATGGAAGAATTCCTGCATAACCGTGTGGTGGGTCAGGATGAGGCGGTGGTGGCGGTTTCCAATGCGGTACGCCGTTCACGCGCAGGCTTGTCTGACCCGAACCGCCCAAGTGGATCATTCCTGTTCCTTGGCCCGACAGGTGTGGGTAAAACTGAATTGACTAAGGCATTGGCCAACTTCCTGTTTGACAGTGATGATGCCATGATTCGGATTGATATGTCTGAGTTTATGGAAAAGCACTCGGTGAGCCGTTTAGTTGGTGCGCCTCCAGGCTATGTGGGCTATGAAGAGGGTGGTGTTTTAACCGAAGCGGTACGCCGTAAACCATACAGCGTGGTGTTGTTTGACGAGGTGGAGAAAGCGCATCCAGATGTGTTTAATATCTTGCTACAGGTGTTGGATGATGGTCGCTTGACGGATTCACAAGGCCGCGTGGTGGACTTTAAAAACACGGTCATCGTGATGACCTCTAATCTGGGTTCACACGATGTACGAGAACTGGGTGAGGGGGCCACTGATGATGAGGTGCGGGCAGTGGTGATGAATGCGGTTAGCCAGCATTTCCGTCCAGAGTTTATTAACCGTATTGATGAGCTGGTGATTTTCCATTCACTGCAAAAAGCCCAGATTCGTGGTATTGCGGATATTCAACTGGAACGTTTACGTTCTCGTCTGAATGAACGTGACATGGGCTTGACTGTGGATGACACGGCATTTGATCTATTGATTGAGGCTGGTTTTGACCCTGTATATGGTGCACGTCCATTAAAACGTGCAATTCAGCAACAGGTGGAAAATACTCTGGCGCAGAAGATTTTATCTGGTGAGTTCCAGCCAGGAGATAACATCCTGATAAAAGGTGAGGATGGTCATCTGGTGTTTGATAAACTCAAGTTGAGCTAGGCAAAAAAATTTAACGGCCAATGTGTAAAAAGATGGTGATGCGAATCACCATCTTTTTTTATATGAGTGCAACTGGTCAGATTTTTTTGGGAAAAGTACCAATAATATTGCGACTTGATGAAAAACTTGATAGTTTCAGAACAAATAAGAAAAAAATTCAGGATGAATTGCAATGGAAAATAAGCAACATCATTACACGGACCTCTGTGTAGTTTTGTTTATGATCGCTTTATCTTCAGTGGGGCACGCTGCACAACCATTAGGTGAAGTAAATTTGGCACTACAAACAGGAGTGCTGAATAACGCATTGCCACGCATTATTGTAAAAGCCCAGCAGGATGCATTAAAGCCAGAGGAAGAACGCTGGCGTGCTGAACGTGTTTTAAGTGATCAAAATCTTCGTGATGTACGGATTAAAATTCTGTCAGAAAGTGTTTTATCACCTTATCAAGAGCAGAAAAGAAACACTATTTCGGATGGGCGAGATAAAAAGAGTGCAACGATGAAACCTCATGCGACAGCACCAGATCGTTTTATGATTTATGAGTTCAACTCAGATAATGTACGCACTTATGAGTTTTCTGATACCTATAATACTGCTGGTAATCAGGTAGATATTGAGGGGCGTGTCGAGGGCACAGTGACGATTAATCGGAAATAGGATTAATTAAAATATTTGGGTCAGATTTTCGACATTGTAGGGAATAATACTGCATCATGGTTGATCAAATTAAGCAAATGCTTGTATTGAGCTTGGTTTTTCCTACAGTAGGTTGGGCATTGCCTGCTCTTATGAGTGAGAATGAATTAGCATTACAAACAGGTGTTGCAAATCAGGTATTTATCAATCCTGTCATGGCTCAAACCCAGCCATCGGTTGATGTACTCAAACCTAAGCAGGGCAAAACTTTCCAGCAAGCTCAAAATTCAGAGACGAATGTTTTGGATTCATCCAAAGACCTGTCAGGATTTGAGAGTCAGAATAGCATTGTCAATCGTTTGCATAATCAACAAAAAATTAAAACAGATGCAAAAGTGATTGGCGAAAAAATGATGGAGAATACATTTTCTCTATTGCCTGGGATGAGCATGAATATGCAGGGTGTGACAGTGGTAGGCGAAGCCACTATTCGATTTAATACCAAGTAGTGGCTGATGATTTCATGTTAAAGTTGAGGATGCTTTATTTTCCAGGCACGGTGAATTTTTTGATTACGTTTAAAGTCTAAGCCTATCGTTTCAGAAGTAATTTCTTCGACAGGATAGATTGCTTCGATTTCTTCATCTAACTCAAACCCACGATAGTTATTTGAGAAGTACAAAGTACCATCACTGGTTAAACGATTCATTGCACGTTTAAGCAGTGAAACATGATCACGCTGTACATCAAATGTGCCATAAAACTTTTTTGAGTTAGAGAAAGTTGGAGGGTCAATGAAGATGAGATCATATTGTTCATGACCTTCTTTTAACCATTCAAAGCAATCACTCGAAAAGAACATATGTTGTTCATCAGCATGATCCACCGTTAAGCCATTCAGCACAAAGTTTTCTTTTGACCAATTCAAATAAGTATTTGATAGGTCGACACTGGTGGTACTTGCTGCACCGCCAAGTGCTGCATGTAAGCTAGCAGTTGAGGTATAGCTATAAAGATTAAGAAAGTGTTTGCCACGTGCTTCTTTGGCAATTCTTAGACGAATTTGACGATGATCTAAGAATAAACCAGTATCTAAATAGTCTGTTAAATTGACGAGAATTTTAGCTTTGCCTTCCTGCACAATAAAACGTTTAGACGCAGTGCTTTGTTTCTCATATTGATTGGTTCCCGTTTGCTTTGCACGGGTTTTGATAAAAATTGCGTCACGATTTAAGCCCGTTACTGCACGGATTGCAGCAAGGGCAAGGTTAAAACGTTTTTTGGCTTTTTCAGGATCAATTGTTTTTGGTGGTGCGTATTCCTGAACATGCAAACGATCTCCATATAAATCGACGGCAATGTTAAAATCAGGTAAATCGGCATCATACAAACGTAAGCAAAAAATATTTTCTTTCACAGCCCATTTTTTTAAGGCTTGCATGTTTTTTTGCAAACGGTTAGTAAAGTCCTCACCACCTTCGATTTTTTCAAATTGCTGAGGTTGCCAAGTCGCTAAGAATGGTTGAACTACGGCTGCAGGTTTTACTGTGCCGAAACGGATATAAATTGGAAGTTTACCATTCATCAAACGTAAAGTTTGTGGGTCATTAAACGCCAGTACATCTGCCTGTTCAACCTGTGCGGCAATAATTGCAGCACGCTGGTTTGGAAAACTCTTCTGTAATAAAGCCGATAAACCCAGATATAAAGAACGGTTAGATGCCTTGTCGCCCAAACGTTCACCATAAGGAGGGTTGGTCACAATAAAGGCTTTCTTGCCCTCGGCCTGGAAGTCATCCCAGTCCGCTAAAGTACGTTCTTCAATCTGAATCTGGTCAAGCAGTTTTTCAAAACCCGCAGCAATTATATTTTGACGAGTGGCCTTGACTGCTTCCCAGTCTGCATCATAGGCATAAAATTTAGGTAAAGCCTGTTCCAATGCTTTCTCATGGCGTTCTGCTGCTTCTGCTTTCAGTGATAACCACAATTCACGATCATGTCCATGCCAACCATTGAAGCCAAAGCGACGTACTAAGCCTGGTGCACGATCAGTTAAAATCATTAATGATTCAATAATGAATGTTCCTGAACCACACATTGGGTCAAGAATAATATCGGGTTGATATTGTGCTAATTTGGCTTTTTGTAGAATTGCCGCTGCCAGATTTTCTTTAATTGGCGCATCGGTCATAAAACGGCGATAGCCACGCTTATGCAGAGAATCGCCAGATAAATCCAGACAGTAGGTGTGTTCAGTTTTACCTGCCAACACATAAAGTGTAATTTCAGGCTGCTTAATGTCGATACTTGGGCGTTTACCCACCGCCTCCATAAAGGAATCGACCACACCATCTTTAACTCGTAGGGTGGCAAATTGGCTATTGACCTTAATTTCACGTTCAACATGCAGGCGCACTGCAAAGGTGCTTTGTGGTGCAAAAATTAAAGACCAGTCAAAACTGATTGCACCCTCATAGAGTTCTTCCGCCACATCACGGGCATCATGAGTAAATTCAAGTTCATGGGTATGAATTGGCAAAACCACTCGTGAGGCAAGACGTGACCACATACAGACGCGATACGCCTGTTCTAGTGTGCCTTTAAAAATTAAACGCCCTGCAAAACGTTGGATATTTTGAATGCCTAAATTCTCAAGTTCTTGTTGTAATAAGGTTTCAAGCCCGTCAGCACAGGTCACCCAATATTCTGTTAGACGTGGTTTAGCGTTCATTCAATGTTCCAAAGCGGTTTTAGCAATCGGCTATTTTAACTGATTTTAGTTAGGAAAAGCGGGTTTTCTTTTGATGTTTAGCCTTTCCATGTGCTGTAGATTGAATCTAGATCATGATCCAAGGTATATTGTAAAGTTCTTTTGATAAGTAATACTGCAACTAAAGCATCTTCATCCCTATATTCTTGGCAGTCTTGGTATTCATATATCTCTTGTGTAGCATTCTCTGCCCACATCGCAAGGGTATAGCCATATTCTTCCATCTCGTTTTTATCCCAAAACGTAATATCTGTACTTGGGGAAATGAGAGTGGCCCACATCTGTTCTGTTTCTTGGCTCAAAGTCTGAAAAAAACGATTAATTTCATCAATTAAATGTTGCTGCTCCTTGGATGTTAATAGAGTATCAGGATAATTGAAGCTATATTCTCTTTCTAAATCAATATTTTTTAAAAAATATAAATCCTCAAAATTATTAAAATAGGTGAATAATATGTTTAGGTCATGACCAATATGATCTTTGTGAGATGTAATTTCAAAGAGCGTTTTTTGTTCTATGGATAGATCCTTTGTGTGTACATTAAACGCATGTCTACGAAGCCAAGACATAAAAATCCCTTATTAAATTTATGGTTTAGCTGTTTTATAAATCAGGTATAAATTATAATCATGTGCTTGTTGAAAAATATCAATCACTAAATGTAATGCACATATCGTATCAAAGAAACTTTCAACATTAGAAAAATTCTCAATACCACAATCTGACGCTTTTTGTTTTTGCACATAATGATCTGCATCTTCAATCCAGTTTGGTAAAAAGTTATCTGCACTCATATATTCAAGTAAAACTCCTTTTTTATAAAGATGTTCTACGTCCATCGTTTTAAGGCAATAGGACTTACGCATTGACAGATTCAAAAAAGTATTAAAATGCTTTATAAAGTAT
>CAZKJI010000080.1:0-10041 GCA_964553005.1 uncultured Acinetobacter sp.
ATTCCTCTGTTTTTGGGACAATAAGCTACAATGGTGCTATTAAACCATTTTTGTACCGATCATCAAATGACTTCAGCACAATCTTCCAATTCAAACTTCTCTGAAACAGATTTCTTACTCGAAGATTCTGTCGATGCAGATAATCATAATTCTGACTCAACTGCAACACGTTTATCGTTGCAAATTCAACTTGATGAAACCTATTTAGGCCAACGGATTGATCAGGTTGCAGCGATGGTCTGGAGCGAGTTTTCCCGTGAAAAACTCAAGCAATGGATGAAAGATGGCCATCTGTTGGTAAATGGTAACATCGTAAAGCCTAAGTACCGTTGTGAGGGCAATGAACTGCTTACCCTTGAGGTTGAGCTTGAGGCGCAAACCTCTAGCCAGCCTGAAAATATTCCACTCAATATTGTCTATGAAGATGATGATATCATCGTGATCAATAAAGAAGTCGGTATGGTGGTGCATCCAGGAGCAGGCAACCCAACAGGGACTTTAGTCAATGCCTTGCTTTACCATGCGCCAAAACTGGCGGAGCTGTCTCGCGCTGGCTTGGTACACCGTATTGATAAAGACACCAGTGGCTTATTGGTGGTTGCCAAAAATCTTGAGGCCCAGTTTTCATTGAGTAAACAACTGGCAAAGAAAACCGTTTACCGTGTTTATGATCTGGTGGCATATGGCAATATTATTGCGGGTGGCACCATTGATGAGCCAATCAAGCGTCATCCTGTAGACCGTGTCAAAATGGCGATCTTGCCAGGTGGGCGTGATGCGGTAACACATTATAATGTCAAGGAACGCTTCCGTGACTTCACCCGTATTCAGGCACAACTGGAAACAGGGCGTACCCATCAGATTCGGGTACACTTTAGTTACCTCGGACATGGTTTGATCGGGGACCCTGTTTATGTCAACCGTGTACGTTTTCCAGCAGGTGCATCGGAAGCATTAATTGATATGCTGCGCAGCTTTAAACGTCAGGCACTCCACGCAGCCAAACTTGGTTTGGTTCATCCGCGTACAGGTGAAGAAATGATGTTTGAAGCACCGTGGCCAGAGGACTTTAGCCAATTGGTGGAAGTGCTTCGCCGTGAAAATGAAGCATACTAAACCTGGGTTAGATAAGGAATATGATACTCGGAAAGGTCATACGCAATTGTTTGAGACAGGACTTCATTAATAATGTATTGTTTCTGCGATTGATTAATGAGCTGATGGTAGTCAACGAGTTTTGCGGATGACAATGGTTTTGCCTACTTTTGCCGAAACAAAAGTAGGTCGTCGAAGACATATCCTGAAATTGGATGAGAACTCAGCAAGATTCCACCAAGATATTGGTTTTTCAATAAATTGGATAAATATTTAAGTCGAACTCAGATTACTAAGCTTTTTAGGAAATAAACATGGAATTTGTACAAGGTTTGCCTAAATGTGTGTATGTAGGGCAAACGCGTATTGAACATCCTCAAACCATTGCAACGTCGAACGAAAACCTCTCTGGTTTTAATTTGGCTCTGCATGTCAATGATGATGCTCAACGGGTTCAGCAGCATCGTATGATCTTGCTAAATGAATTATCTGCATATGGTGTTGATAAAATTACCTGGATGACGCAAACCCATAGCACCATTTGCCATACCATCAATGAACAAATTCCATTTGTTGCGCTTGAGGGCGATGGTTTAGTCACGCAACGCGTAGGTCATGCCTTGATGATGATGACTGCGGATTGTCTTCCTGTTGTCTTGGGCAATGCTGATGGCACCGAGGTTGCCAATCTGCATGCAGGCTGGCGAGGGTTAGCCGCAGGAATTGTGGAAAATACGGTTGCTGAAATGAAATCCCAACCCACTTGGGCATGGCTGGGTGCTGCCATTAGCCAGCCTTGTTTTGAGGTCGGGGTGGAAGTAACAAAGGCTTTCTGCGAAAAATATTCTGAACTGGAAAGTGCTTTTATGGCAGGTCAGGCTGAAGGTAAATATCAGGCGGATCTTTATGCGATTGCACGCTTTATCTTAAACCGTTTAGGTGTGGAAACCGTGCTTGGTGGTGATCAATGTTCCTATCTACAGCCACAGGATTATTTTTCCTATCGCCGTGATGCAAAAACTGGACGGATGGCAACATTTGTATTTATGCAATAAATTGCATCCTTTGTGTGGTCGATTCACCTTGTTTGGTTTAAAAATGTTAAACTTGATCTAATTCATTGGTTTTTAAATTTCCCATGTCTGTTATTGAGCAAATTACTTCCCGGATTAAAGTTTGTGTGATTTACCATAGTCCTTATGGACATACAGCCAAAGTTGCACAATATATCGCTCAGGGTGTCGAGCAGGCGGGTGCAGAAGTGCATCTGCTTTCTGTGGCTGCGCCGCAGTGGGATTTATTAGACCAGGCCGATGTGATCGTGATGGGTTGTCCAACCTATATGGGAAGCTTAACTTCTGCTTTGAAACAGTTTATGGAGGACTCCTCTAAACGTTGGCTGGCACGTACATGGCAGGGCAAGCTTGCTGCTGGTTTTACCAATGGTGGGGGACTGAGTGGCGATAAGCTGGCAGTGCTCCAGCAAATTAATTTATTTGCGATGCAGCATGGCATGTTATGGGCTGGTTTGCCATTTATGCCAACAGGAAGAAGCCCATTGGATATTAATCGGATGTCGAGTTTTCTGGGTTTAATGACGCAGTCCGATAACGCTAGCGTTGAAATTACACCGCCCGAAGGGGATTTAGAAACTGCACGCAAGTTTGGCAAGTATTTGGCTGAGTTAAAGATTAAAAATAATTAAAATCAATACTTTAGAGTAAATAATAAAATTTTTTCTATCGGACATTATATGTCTGGCAAGGCTGCTATGATGACTTTAACAGCAGGAGTTAAAGTCGGAATAAGCCATGAAAATGACAAAACCAAAAGGTTTTCCAAGAAATTTAAATCGTCGTCAGTATCATCAAAACATTGAAGTCAATAAATTGAATAGAGTATTGAATTTATATTATCAGTTACCACGTCTACCTAAACAACCTTGTCCAATGGATCAATTACAGCTAAAAGTACGGTCTTGGTATAACGATGAAATTGATGATCAATCCATGCGTAAAGCCATTAAACGGGATTTGGATAAGCTTAAAAGTATTTTAGTGACAGGGACAGTAAATTGTATTCCTAAAAAGGGCAATCAACCGAGTGAATATTATCTAAGTGAAGATGCTGCAATCGAAGAAATGGATGCTGAATTGGCTCTAGTGCTTGTTATGGCAAATAGTTATTTACATCAATACTTGCCTGAAACGATTTATAATAATGTTAAAGGTCATTTTGAATCTGCTACCAAACAATTAGAAAAAAATACTCAATTACAAGATTGGCAAGAAAGGATTCGTTTTGTACCCACATTTTACCATAATACGAATGTTGATGATTTTCATATGGAAAAAGTTAAAAATATTTATACTGCCTTATTAAATAATGAACAATGGGTCAAATGTTTATATCGAAAAGAAGGTTCATTTGAGCAAACAGAATATACGCTTAAACCACATGGTATTATCCAATATGGAAATAAGCAATATCTTATGGCAAGTAAGATTATTGATCAATATAGTGAGTTGCGTACATTTAATATGCAGCGTTTTGATAATGTCAAATTTGCTAAACAGCGTATTAGTGTGGATGTTGATTCATTTGATTTAGATGATTTGGTTGAAGAAAAAGAATATGAAAATGCTCATTTTGAGAGGGAAGAACTTTCAATCAAGCTGCGTTGTGAAAATTATCTGAGAGATGAATTGGAATCTTATCCAATTGATGAATATCAGGATATTATTGATCAGGATGAAGATTATTTTATCCTTGAGGCAAAAATTATTATTACAACCAGTGTTTTAAATTGGTTAGTTGAAAAATCACATTCCATACAAGTGATTGAACCACAAGAGTTATTTGAAAAAGTTAAAGTACATGTCTTGGCTGCACGCAATTATTATGACGTGGACTATGATGATTTAGCAGAATATCGAGTTGATAAAAAAGAAGAAAGTGATGTTGATTTATTTTTTGATGATGAGCCAGATGCTGAAATCGGAGATATAGATCAGGATTCAGTTGAGCTAGATCATGAGTGAAGATATTTCTATCTATGCTGATGCTGACAAAATGATCTGTTTAGAACATACCAGATTGTATTATAGAAATTTGCGTATTACCGCTTCATTGATTGATGTATTACCAACTCAGTCTAAAGATACAGTCACAATTATTGTGACGGAAAATTGGGATATTTTAGCAGAAATTAATGGGGATCATTTTAATTTTTTGATCATTGTTGTGCCAGAAAATGTTGTAATGCCTTTAAATACTAATTTGTATAATGCAATTATTTATCGGTATAAACAAAATGAATCCTATCAGGTTGCGATAGAGGAAATACTGGTAAGTTTGGTTTCTTTTATATTTGATCGAGATTATAGTTTAGATTTTTTGGAACTAAAAAAAGCTTTATCTTTTAAGCAAGGGGAATATTTAAATATTGAATATAGTTCTATAAAAATGGAAGTTCTGGATGAAATAGAATTTGATCGTTTTCAATATAATACTTCATTTATTATTCACATGAATTTAAAGTCTTTACAGTTTGAGAAAATGAATGAGGTAATGAGTATTGTTGGGGAAAAGTTAGTTGATGAACATTGGGGTGATATCTTATATGAAGTAAAAGACTGTGGGAGTATTTTTCCAGAAGAAGTTTTTATTTTGTATGCCATTTAAATCTTAAATGATGGAAAGAGAAAATAATGTTAGGTGAAATTTATTGGAATGATCTTCCAGCAAAGGTAACTCGGATTGGCAAAAAAGATAATGAAATTTTTATCTTATTTGAAGGCAAGATCAATGGGTATGGTCGAGTTCAATCAGGACGAATCGTCTTAAAGATGACAACTGAGTTTCAGGTTGTGCATGGGGTTGTAGAATATCATGATGAGCATGGAGATTTTGATTTAAATTATGTTTTAGAAGGAAATTTTGAGGACGACTCCTATGAAATGTTCTCTGGAAGTTGGAGAGAAGAGGGGCATAATTATCAGTTTGATATTTTGTTGGAGTTCGACGAAAAAAATTTACCCAGTTTAGTTACGGAATTGGAAAGTAATCAATCTATTATGGTAGATGAAGTAGGTCATCATGAGCAAACTATTATTGGGGGAATTGCTGATTCAAGTTTGAAGAATGAAGAAGATGGACAAGATTTAAGTTATTTAAGGGCTGGGGCAAACCGTCAGCGTGCAACCCGAAGTGATGCTCGTGTAAGAACAATTCAACGAAAAATAGAACTATATTATGGTTTACCACAAGGTTCTGTTCGATTAGTTAATCCTGATCGTTCCATCATTCATCCATCTGCAAAAATTCGAACGTTAAAGGAGCGATGGATGTTTGATGAGTAGAAATTTTTTATCTATTGGATTTAGCTTTTTCTATATGATATGTTTGAAATTATTGATAGAAAAAGCTAGGGAGTGGTATGGAGTTTACTCAAGAAGAGCTATCAGATTGGTCAAAAAAATTAGCCGATTTTAAGTTTGAAAATACGAAAGAGCGAACATTTTTGGAGATCATTAATGCCCATCAAATTGAATCTGTAAGTTCAAGTATATTGGCTTTCATACTTGACCCAAATGAGAAACATGGATTAGGTTCATTAGGGCTGAAAGCTTTAGAAAAAGTAACGTCAATAAAACTTAATTATTCACTAAAGTCACTAAATAAAGCAAAGATTACATGTGAAGTGAATTGTTACTATCAACGCAAGGATAAGGCGGGTCAAATTGATATATTAATAGAATTAGATAATCAAGTTATCGTTATAGAAAATAAGATTAATCATATTTGTAATAATCCATTTGAGATTTACAAAAAAGTTATTAATACAGAATATAAAGAATGCGAAAGCAAGAAGTTTTTAGTTATAGGTTTAAAGAAAGATAAAAATCATCCTAAAGACTTTTATTTTATTTCACATTTTCAGTTTAATAATGAATTAAAGAAACTTTTGTCAGAATTTAAGCGTGATTATAAAGGTGATAATTTGCCTTACCTTTTATTTATTGAGGATTATCTTGAGGCTATGAGAAAAATGGATAAAGCAGAATTTTTTAATGAAAAAGAAAGTGAGGTTTTTGATTTTATATTAGATAATGCTGAAAAATTAGATCAACTTAATGATTTTAAGGGGAGAGTGAGAGATTATGCTTATAATTATTTAAAGCAATTTAAAGATATTAGTTGTGAGTATAATTTTAGCCGAATATCTAAGTATAGTAAGTCATGGCAAGATAGTGGTGCATATATATTGTCGGAGCATATTCGTACAAATAATGAGTTTTTTAATGGTTTCTTAGAGATGCAAATAGGTTGGTCATCTACAGAAATATATATTATCGTATCTGGGTATAGCTTAAAAAGTAAACATACTGTTGATCTGAATAAGGTTTTTCAATATTTAGACAGTGTTCAGGTTAAGGTTGTTAATAAAAAAACATACGAAGAGGATGGGTGGATCCAAATACTCGAACTATCTCCAAAATGTACCCCACAAAAGCTATCTAATGAGTTTAATAAACTTCTTGATAAGGTACAGAAATAGGTTGATGCAATATTAGTCTGTTTTATAAAGCTTGATAACTTTAAAAAACAGACTCGACAAGAATCACTTATGCAACATCCTCGCCTTATCCCTCTGCCAGTCGCGGTCTTTTTCCGTGGCACGCTTGTCATGTAACTGTTTACCTTTCACTAGCGCAATCTCCAGCTTAACCAGATGACCTTTCCAATAACAGGCAAGCGGAACACATGAATAACCTTTTTGGTTGACGGCACCCAAAAGTTTTTCCAGCTCACGGCGAGACAGCAATAGTTTTCGGGTTCGCGTTGACTCAGGAACCACATGCGTTGATGCAGACAATAACGGCTGAATTTGTGAACCAAATAAAAAGGCTTCACCATTTTTAAAGATGACATAACTTTCAGACAGCGTCATACGTCCAGCACGCAAGGACTTGACTTCCCAGCCCTGTAATGCCATGCCTGCTTCAAATTTTTCTTCAATAAAGTAATCGTGGCGTGCTCTTTTATTTTGAGCAATCGTACCACCATTATGTTTTTTTACGACTGTTGCTTTAACCATAATTCAAACTTCCACAATTGCATCTATTGTGCCGTAAAACGCAATCTTTTTCCATCGTTTAGGAATTTCGCGTTTAACGCAAACATTTGTTAAAATATGTACCTTATCTCATTCACTAGAGTACAACGCATGTCTAAAACACGTGTGATTTATCCAGGGACTTTCGATCCAATTACCAATGGGCACGTTGATTTGGTTACAAGGGCATCAAAAATGTTTGATGAAGTTGTAGTTGCAATTGCAATTGGACATCATAAGAATCCCGTGTTTAGTTTGGAAGAACGTGTTGAACTCGCAAAAGCATCACTGAGCCATTTGAATAATGTTGAATTTGTGGGTTTTGATGGTTTGTTGGTCAATTTCTTCCGTGAGCAGCGTGCAACAGCGGTACTGCGTGGTTTAAGGGCAATTTCAGATTTTGAATATGAATTTCAGTTGGCAAATATGAACCGTCAGCTCGATCCACATTTTGAATCAGTATTTTTAACCCCATCAGAGCAATATTCATTTATTTCATCAACATTAGTAAGAGAAATTGCTCGATTGAAAGGTGATGTGAATAAGTTTGTGCCCGCTGTTGTTGTTGAGGCATTTGAACGTAAACATCAGCAAGGTTGGTAGATGTCTCTTTATATTACTGATGAATGCATTAACTGTGATGTTTGTGAACCAGTATGCCCCAATGAAGCCATTTATATGGGGGAATTGATTTATGAAATTAACCCTGCACTTTGTACAGAGTGCATTGGGCATCATGATCAGCCACAGTGTCAGTTATTTTGTCCAGTTGATTGTATTCCGCTTGATCCTCAGCATGTCGAGTCACAAGATGAGTTGATGGCAAAATATAAAAAATTAACTGCACAAAAAAATGCGAGCAATTAACTTCGATCTTTGATAAGATGCGCCACGAAGTGGGCTGGACGGTCGCTGCTGTGGAGGTCTCCGTGACTGAAACAGGGGAGGAAAGTCCGGGCTTCATAGGGCAAGGTGCCAGGTAACGCCTGGGCGGCGAAAGTCGACGGCAAGTGCAGCAGAGAGTAGACCGCCTCATTCGTGAGGTAAGGGTGAAAGGGTGCGGTAAGAGCGCACCGCGTGTCTGGTAACAGTTCACGGCAAGGTAAACCCCACCAGAAGCAAGACCAAATAGGAATCCTGAGGCACGGCCCGTGCTGGATTCGGGTAGGTCGCTTGAGCGTATGAGTGATTGTACGCCTAGAGGAATGATCGTCCTCGACAGAACCCGGCTTATAGGCCCACTTCTCAAATTTTTTAAAATTGTGCTTGACGTGTGTGTTGAAAGTTAAGATAATGCGCCCACAGTTTTCGGCTATGTAGCTCAGTTGGTTAGAGCACCGCACTCATAATGCGGGGGTCACAGGTTCAAGTCCCGTCATAGCCACCATTTTATAGACCACGCTCTTGCGTGGTCTCTTTTTATCTGCTGTTTTTCAAAATATTCTGTGCTGTTCAGGATATGAATTTTCCTACTGTATAAAAGACATATTTTCTCTGGATATTTAGGCTAGTTTAAATGTTTGTTGAAATTTGATCAGTTGGAAATTAAAAGACTAAAAACTGTGCATATGTTCCGTATTTTCAAAACCATAGACTTGACCAGCTATACGGAACACTAGATAATGCGCTCACAGTTTATGGCTATGTAGCTCAGTTGGTTAGAGCACCGCACTCATAATGCGGGGGTCACAGGTTCAAGTCCCGTCATAGCCACCATTTTAAAAAACCACGCTCCTGCGTGGTTTCTTTTTATCTGTATGATACTGCCTGTCATTGTTGTGATTTAAGCCAAAACAGCGTTGTTCTGGTTTATATGCACCAGCTATAAATGTTTTTCGATGCTTGCCAGAGTCTGGGGACTTTCGTAGAACGGTTTTAAAATTAATGTGATAACTGGCTCTAATACACCATGCTCGTCTAAAGCGGCTACAACTTTTGGATAAAAACGTATAGCCTCATTAAGTAAATCTGTCTCTTCCAGACCGATTGCAGTAAAAACATCTTCTAGACTTTCATCTTTATAAAAGTCATAAAAGACTTTTACACCGTACAGGATCAGGTCCTGTATGAAAGAGGACTGGCGTAATTCTTTCCAGTATTCATAGATCATGACAAAGAATTCTTCCACATCCAGTGGAGTTACCTGTTTGGTGTACTCTGATAGTGGCTTGGCCTTGTTATCATCCCAGACATTGCGGGCAAGGCTTTCCAGATCATCATTAGACAATAGGCTTAAATCAACCAGTTGCTCCTGAATAAACTTGGCAATACTTTCTTCCAGCTTCTGCTCAATTCGTTGTTGCTGACGGTATGAAAAGCTTTTTAGTTTTTGCTGCCATTCATACTTGCTTTCAGGCATTCTGTCTTCATCAGCCTGTGAAAACAGTCTGGGTAACTTATTCTGTAAGGTTGTGGTGGCAATATACTGGCACAACTGCTGAATAGACGGGCTTTCTTTTAGGAAATGGTTAAGGTAGTGGCGGATATTTTCCAGTTCCAGAAACTTGGAAAGCCATATCTCAAACTGCTGGTCTGAAAATAAGTCCTGTAATTCTGCTGAAGACTGTAAAGAAAAAACATGCAGTCGTTGAGCAATTTCACCAATAAACTCTAATAGTCCAGCACCAAGCTGCATTTCAAAGGCATAACGCTTAACAACGGCTTGGATTTGTTCAAGCTCTATTACTTCTTTCAATTTGATATTTGGCGCATGTTGTAGAAACAACTGAATAAACTGCTGAAAGAATTCAGGAGAAAGCTGTGTAGTAAGCTGATTTTTATAAAATGCCACTTGCTCAAGCATAAGTGCTTGAGCAAGTAATTGTGAC
>CAZKJI010000081.1:0-9957 GCA_964553005.1 uncultured Acinetobacter sp.
ATAAAATCTCAGTGAACTCACCGATTGCGCGTGGTCTTTTAGGTAAAAGCGAAGGAGACGAAGCAAAAATTCAAACACCGCAAGGTGAGGTTGAATACGAAATCGTGAGCGTGGAATATATTTAATTCCAAGTCACTGACCCCTCTATTTGAGGGGTTTTTCTTCTCAAGATACTCGGTGGAAATTCAATGGACTCATCTTCAATCAACTCTCCTGTTAAACATTGGTGTGAGTTCGAATTTATTTCCAAAACAGTGAAAAATCCGAATATCCATATTAAAGGTAATTATTCTTATTATTCTGCTTATTGGGACCAAGGTTTTGAACGTTGTGTGGTACGTTATCTACATGACAAACCTGCAACACCTGAGAAACCAATTGATCAACTGCATATTGGCAATTTTGTCTGTTTTGGCGCTGAATGCGTGATTATGATGGGTGGCAATCAATTACACCGCCCTGATTGGATTTCGACCTTCCCTTTTGATACCCGTAGTTTTCTGCCTGCTGGTGATACCGTGATTGCCGATGGTTGCTGGATTGGTAGCCGCGCCATGATTATGCAGGGAGTAAAATTGGGTGAAGGTGCTGTCGTGGCAACAGGTGCTGTAGTGACCCAGGATGTGCACCCTATGCGATTGTTGCTGGTGTGCCTGCCAAAGTAATAAAGCACCGCTTTTCTCCACAAGATATAGAAAAACTGCTTGCACTCAAACTTTATGATTTAGATGAAAGACAATTTTTAAAAATACGTGAACTGTTACAAACAGATAATATTGATCATCTAAAGAATTTTCTTCAAGAAAACTTATAAATGATAAAGATAACTTATTGATATCCTGTACTTCTCATATTTATAGAAATTTCACATAATTTTATTTTAGCCATTTTTCCTAAATACAGATGAGCAACTTCACTATCCCTATAAAAATACTAGGTTTTATTCTTTCAAGAATAGGGTTACCATAAAAATATAGATCTTATTTTATACAAATATTTATAAACCTGCTGAATCTTAAAATGGAATAATAAGGAGTAATCAACATGACTTATCAAAAAATCCTCGTTGCAATTGATGACTCAGAAATTTCGGTCAATGTCATTCAGCAAGCAGCTCAACTTGCCAAAGCGTTCAACAGCGAAATTACCGTGGTTGAGGTGATGGCATTGGACCCTTATTTGGCTGATACCTATATTCGACTGGGTCAGAGTAATGATTTAATTGAACGTGTTCGTGGCTATGTGCAAGAAAATCTGGCAAAAGCCGAGCAGAAATTTGAAGAGCTGGGCTTAACGGTTGCAACTCAAATTCTGGAAGGTTTTTCTGTACCTCAAGAGATCATCAATGCTGCTCAAAATCTGGGTGCGGATTTGATTATTATGGGTTCACATGGACGGACAGGATTTAAGAAATTTATTTTAGGTAGTGTAGCGCAAAAAGTGTTGGGTGAAAGCCATATTCCAGTGTTGATTGTTCGTTAAATTCCAGTCAGGTATTGGATCAAAACATTGGTCTAATACCTGTTTGATTCAAATGATTGAGCTAAAAATATTTACTCAAGGCTGCCAGCCAAATTTTTTTAAACTGACTTTACCATTCAGCAAGTAAACACCCTCTGCTTCCAGTAAATCCTGTTGAACATTATTTCCTTTCTCATCCATACGCGTGACACTGATCTTTCCCTGCGAATTAATCACCCGATACCATGGAATCTGACTTTCCTTATCTAAGTGCTTTAAAACATAACCCACTAAACGCGCATGTTTAGGCAATCCTGCAAGTCTGGCAATTTGTCCATAACTTGCCACCTTTCCATAAGGAATGAGCACAATCACTTCCAGAATTTGTCGATGTAGTTCATTGGTATCTTGCATAAAAGAAAGCCTAAAATTCTGCTATGATCAATCTGATTGTACAAAATAAGAAATAACAACGAGATAAAACCAGAGGATAAAATCTTTAGGTTCAAACCTTATCGCTACTATTCCTATCAGAATTTCAGTAAGCGTCACTGCGATTTGGCCAATCTCCTCAACCAGCCTCAACCCATTGCAACAGATCGTATTCCTGCGGCAGTAAAGCAGTGTTTCCCTCGTAGGAAATCTAAGGAAGTGCTGTTTATTATTTATGATTCCCACACTGAGAAATTGAAATATAATGAGATTACCAGTTGGGGTTTTCGCAATCAGGGACGACCTTTTGT
Organism: uncultured Acinetobacter sp.; assembly: GCA_964553005.1. Taxonomy (GTDB): domain Bacteria; phylum Pseudomonadota; class Gammaproteobacteria; order Pseudomonadales; family Moraxellaceae; genus Acinetobacter. The sequence continues at coordinate 2,205 of CAZKJI010000081.1, forward strand.
CCTGATTGACTGGGAGCGACTAAATTATCAGACTCAGGCCGCCACGCCACATGAAATGGGCCATGCATTTGGTTTAAAGCATGTCTGCTCCCCCAATGCCACTAAAAAGACTCCGACCAATATCATGAGCAGTTATGACTGTGGTCTGGGAAGTGGCGGTTTAAGCAATCTTGGCTTTAATCGGGAACAATATTCAAAAATTATGGAGAGTTATGGCCTATTGCGCTAACTCAACGATAACGATCAGTTCTGTATGATTAAGACTTGACGATTAGCTTGCCAATGCCATTGATCAATCCATAGCGATCAGCCTAGATAGATCATGCCCTGTCTTATAAAACATATTCCCAAATGATAAAGCCGAGTCCAAAGCCTAGAAATGCGTAAAGTGTGATGATAAAGAATACAAAAGCGGCATTATTTTTCTTTTTTAAAAAACTCATATTCAGCTCCCAAATCTTGTCTAAGCTAGATTCTGGATGAATATACAAAACAAGAATAGACACAAAATACCTTTAAAAAAATATAACAGATCAGTTCAGCCAAACTGATCTGTTATAAAAATTCTGCCTTGGGATAACAAAAAATGATTTTTCCCGATCAGCAGAAATATTATTTTTGAAACTATATTTAACTCGACTCATTGGGAAAATACTTCTTTTTTAGCCACAACGAGACGGTCACAAGTGAAATCAATACGGGAACTTCCACTAAAGGTCCGATTACCGTTGTAAACGCAACAGGTGAAGCCAAGCCAAAAGTGGCAATTGCAACCGCCAAAGCCAGTTCAAAGTTATTACCAGCCGCCGTAAATGAAATTGCTGTGGTTTTAGAATAGTCATTACCCATCCACCTGCTCATAAAGAAACTGATAAAAAACATCACCACAAAGTAAATGGTCAGTGGGATTGCGATACGCAGAACATCCAAGGGTAAGCTCACCACATCACCACCTTTTAGGCTGAACATTGCCACAATGGTAAACAGAAGTGCAAGCAAACTGAGTGGGCTGATCTTGGGTAAAAAGACATTTTGATACCAATCCAAACCTTTAGCTTTAACTAGAGTAAATCGTGTCATAAAGCCAAGGAAAAATGGAATCCCCAAGTACACCAATACCGCATGTGTAATGGTCCAAAAATCGACATTGATCACTTGCCCTGCAATTCCAAAAAATGGTGGTAAAAATGTCAGGAACAGCCATGCGTAACTGCTAAAGAACAGAATCTGGAAAATACTGTTAAATGCCACCAATGCCGCAACATATTGATTGTCTCCACAGGCCAAGCCATTCCAGACCAGCACCATAGCAATGCAGCGAGCCAAACCAATCAGGATAAGCCCTGTCATATATTCTGGATAATCATGCAAAAATACGATTGCCAGCACAAACATCAATATAGGTGCAATTAGCCAGTTCTGTACCAGCGATAAAGTTAAGGTTTTCTTATCTTTAAATACTTGTGGCAGAGCGGCATAGTCCACCTTGGCTAGAGGTGGATACATCATCAGAATCAAGCCAATCGCAATTGGAATATTGACAGAATCCACACTCATTTTGTCTAAAGTAATGGAAGCCTGAGGTAAAAACACACCGATCGCAATTCCCAACCCCATCGCAATAAAAATCCATAGCGTCAGGTTACGATCTAAAAATGACAGTCTTTGCTGAACCATGACATTCTCATTCAATGTTTGAGATTTGATTGATTGCCGCAATCAATTCAGGACGGGTCATATTTGTCATATCTAATGCAAATAAAGCATCTAAACGGCGATTGATGTGGTCTACTGTTAGCTGAAATGCCTGTAACTTTTGCTCTTTCGGTAAATCTAAATGCGATGGGTCAGCCAACCCCCAATGTGCCTTGATCGCTCCACCCAAATATAGTGGACAAGCTTCCTGTGCTGCTGAATCACAAACGGTAATCACCACATCAGGCTGATATTGCTCACAGTCAGCAATGGTTTTGCTCCATAAACCATCAGTTGAAAGCCCCAGATTCTCTAAAGTTTCAATGGTCAATGGATGTACCTGTCCAGAGGGTTTGCTGCCTGCACTATACGCTTTCCAGCTTTCAGGCGCACGACTGTTAAACAGTACTTCAGACAAAATACTACGACAACTGTTTCCAGTGCATAAAAAAAGAAATTTCATTGGGGATTACTCACAGTAATTTTGGGTATGCAACGTTGCTAATGTAGAGAGGTTTTTTGGTGGATCAGCAACCAAAATCGTTAAAATGTCATGGCACCATACTGGTAGTTGTGGATTGATGCTGTAATACACCCATTGGCTTTGTCGCCTATCCTGTAACAATCCCGAAGCACGCAACAACGCAAGATGCCTTGAAATTTTGGGCTGGCTTAACTGTAATTTTTCCGTGAGGTCACAGACACACAGCTCCTTATTTTCAGCTACTAAGGCCACAATGTTAAGACGGGTTTCATCTGACAAGCATTTAAAGAAAGTCACCTGATCCATATTCATCTCTATTTATTTGAATATATAGATAAGCATATATAATAAAAATTGCTCTGTAAACGACAAAAAACCTAAATAACGTGAATTCGGGATAAGGAAGTTGTAAGAGGATAGCTATTTAAGTCAAAATTTAATCACGACAAAAAACAATGATCTCAAAATGCCTATCGACACGCTGGCCATCCTGCTCAGTCCAGATGCTTTTATTACCCATGCCGTTTTGGTGACAGGCATTATTTCATTAGGAATTTTAGGCGCACTTTCCAGCTATTTTGCACATACCTCAATGCTCAAAGGCAGTCTGCGTATTATGTTATGGGGCATTTTAGCCATGGCTTTCTCAAGCTGGGTGGGGTCTTTATTTAATGTCTCAACCATTTAAAACCATTATTTTTTAGGGAATAAATATTATGTATATTCAATAATTAAATACTGGTTATTATTTGCAAGCGTTTTTGTTTTTGCGTTATGGTGACTAAAAGCAAAGTGAGAATATAATGATGTCAATCCTAGAATTACTAGAAATAAAACACCCTATTTTTCTTGCACCTATGGCAGGTGTATCAACGCCTGAACTGGCCGCTGAAGTTTCCAACCAAGGCGCGTTTGGTTCTTTGGGACTAGGGGCAAATACGCCAGAAACGGCGAAAGCTGAGATTTTAAAAACACAGACACTTACAGATAAACCCTTTCAGGTCAATTTCTTTTGTCATCAACCTGAACGACTTGACCAGCAAAAGGCCCAACAATGGATTGAATATATACGACCTCAATTTGCCAAGTTTGGTGCTGAGCCACCGTCCAAATTACGCTGTATTTATCCAAGTTTTTTAGACAATGATAACTTTTTAAATGTGGTGCTGGAAACGCAGCCTAAAGCCGTTAGTTTTCATTTTGGTATTCCACACCCTCGTCAGATTCAGGCACTCAAAGATGCGGGCATTGTCACTCTGGTTTCTGCCACCAACCTGATTGAGGCACAGCAGATTGAAGCGGCAGGAATCGACATTATTATTGCACAGGGTATTGAGGCTGGTGGACACCGAGGCATTTTTAATAAACATTTTGATGCAGCGATTCGAACCAGTCATTTGGTTCAGTTGATTAGCAGGCACTGCAAATGTCCAGTGGTGGCTGCTGGCGGAATCATGAATGGTGACCAAGCCAAATTAATGTTTAAGCAAGGTGCTTCCGCCGCGCAATTGGGAACCGCATTTGTGCAATGCAGAAGCTCAAATGCCAACGCAGCTTATCGCAAGGCATTGTTTAACCAAAATATTACTCAGCTTAGCGCCAGTTTATCGGGTCGACCTGCTCGTGGACTGCTGGGCACATGGCACACCCACATTGATGCGCCCAACCGTCCAGAATTACCCGAGTATCCATATACCTATGACTTAACCAAGCAATTGATCAGTGTTGCCAGTCAGCACAATGATCCTAGTTATGGTGCATTCTGGGCTGGCATGAATGTGGGACAGATTCGGGAACTGGAAGCAGCCGACCTGATTAATCAATTGGTTTTGGAAATAAAAACCAATTAAGACGTTTTAATTAAAAAAACCCGTTCAATTGAACGGGTTTTCCACTTTATGCTTTAAATTTTACCAGCCAAAACCAACGCCTACACCACCCGAACTTTCTTCCTTGGTAAATGCGCCACCAATGGTGAGTGAGGTATTATCATTAATAATCCGTTGATAGCCAATTGACACCGCCTGTTCCTGTCCCTGAAAGCCAGCACCCACACCGACACGATTTTGTCCTTTGACACTGGCAGCACTACTTGACATATTCATCATCGCAGCAGTCATGGCACCTTGGCGGTTAAAACGTTCATCCACTTTATGGAAGCGCTGTTCTGTTTCCATACGATAATCATTAAACGCGCTGTTTAAGGCATTTACACGCTCATTGGTATAGTTATTGGTCGATTTTTCTGCTGCTTTTAGCTGTTGATAGTTGACTGCATCGGTATCTTCAACGGCATTCGCCACATGGATGATTTGGCGTTCTTTGCCTTTTGCTCCAACTGATACCGTATTGTCACGGTTCGATGCAGAATCATTACCCAATACCACTGCATTTTTAGCTTGAGTATCGACATTATTGCCCAGCACAAAGGTATTATCACCCGTGACTTTATTGTCATTACCCACAACATAACTACCGTTTCCAGATACCATGTTTGGATCGCCAAAGGCACCAGAGCCATTACCTGAAACCTGATTACCCACACCTACAGCAGTTGAGCGATGACCTGTCACTACGGTATTTGTTCCAATCGCAACCGAGTTTTCACCTGTTGCCGAAGCAGCTTGGGCATCAGTTACTCCATTCACCTGAACAAACTGGTTACTGGCTATAATTTGAGTTTGCACATCTGCGATTTTGCCATCGGTATAGCTATTCGCACTGGAAAGTGCCGATGCCGTTTGCTGGTCGGTATAATCTTTCGCACCACTTAAAGAAGATGCCGCTTTTTGATCTGTGTAGCTTTTTGCATCATTAAGTACAGATGCAGTTTGTTGATCAGTATAGGCTTTGCCATCGGCAGCTTTCTGGTCAGCATAATTTTTCGCATTGTTTAAAGTCGATGCAGTTTGCTGATCTGTGTAGGCTTTACCATCAGCAGCTTTTTGGTCTGTATAGCTTTTTGCATCATTTAAGGTTGAGGTGGTTTTCTGATCGGTATAACCTTTTGCATTATTTAATGCAGTGGTTGTTTGTTGATCTGCATAATTTTTTGCATCATTCAAATTAGATACAGCTTGCTGGTCTGTATGTGTTTTTAAATCTGATACAGAGGTTTTAATTGCACCTAATTGTTGATCAACTGCAATGAATGCATCACTCACTGTATTTTTAGCTTTTCCTTGGATTGTAAAAGTTGGATTTGTGAATACACCATTGTTCCATGCTGCACCTCCACCTAATGCCTGAACCAACGCAGTATTAGTCGTATCAACACGTGTATTTAAGGTAGCCACTTCATTTCCAATTCGGGTATCCACACCATCAATACGTGTGTTAATGGTGTTGGCACTATTGGTAATTGCAGTATTCAGGCTACCCACCTCCGTCGTCACTCGATCACTCAATGTTGTAACGTTAGTATTGGTCGCATGTAACTGTTTACCTGTCACTGCATCTTTAGAGTTTGCGTCTAAAGTGGCATCTTTCAAATTGGTAATTTTCGTACCATTTGTACCGCCTGCCAAAGTAATTGTATCTTTGCTTGCTGAATCATACACAACCGCATTGGCTGAAATGCCACCTAGACCGCTTTGTAAAGCTGCAATGTCATTGGTGTTGGTCGTAACTCGTCCATCCAATGCAGTAATAGCATTTTTATTAGTGGTAATTTTGCCATCTAAAGTCGTTACTTCATTTCCAATTCGGGTATCTACTCCATCAATGCGGGTATTAATCGTATTAGCGCTAGTTGTAATTGCTGTATTTAGATTGCCAACTTCTGTTGTTACTCGTCCATCTAAAGTGCTAATGGCGGTCGCATTTTGTCCAATAGCTGTTGTATTCGTTGTGATTTTACCATCCAAAGTTACAGCTTGTTGGTCTGCATAAGTTTTTGCAGAGCTTAACGCTGTTGCTGCGCTTTGGTCAGTATACGTTTTTGCATTGGTTAAGGTCGTAGTCGCTGTTTGATCCGTGTAACCTTTTGCACTCGCTAAAGTCGTTGTCGCTGTTTGGTCTGTATAACCTTTCGCATCTGCCAATGTACTAGATAAGCCTGCGGTTAATGCCGTATTTAAATTACCAACCTCAGTCGTTACTCGTCCATCTAAAGTGCTAATAGCCGTTGTATTGGTTGTAACTCGTCCATCAATGCCTGCAATTGTGGTATCTACACCATTGATACGTGTATTGGTCGCATGTAACTGTTTACCTGTCACTGCATCTTTAGAGTTTGCGTCTAAAGTGGCATCTTTCAAATTGGTAATTTTCGTACCATTTGTACCGCCTGCCAAAGTAATTGTATCTTTGCTTGCTGAATCATACACAACCGCATTGGCTGAAATGCCACCTAGACCGCTTTGTAAAGCTGCAATGTCATTGGTGTTGGTCGTTACTCGTCCATCAATTCCTGAAATTGTGCTGTTCAACGTTCCAACTTCATTGCTAATTCGGGTATTCAGTGTTCCAACTTCTGTACCAATCTTGGTATTTAAGGTAGTCACTTCATTGCCGATTCGGGTATCCACACCATCAATACGGGTGTTAATGGTATTGGCACTATTGGTAATTGCAGTATTCAGGCTACCCACCTCCGTCGTCACTCGATCACTCAATGTTGTAACGTTAGTATTGGTCGCATGTAACTGTTTACCTGTCACTGCATCTTTAGAGTTTGCGTCTAAAGTGGCATCTTTCAAATTGGTGATTTTTGTACCGCTTGTACCTGCAAGGGTTAAAGTTGCTTTGCTTGTACCTGTGTCGTATAAAACGGTATCGGCATTGCCTGTAAAGTTGAGTAATGCGTTGTCTACATAACGTTTATTGGCTGCATCGGTATCATTGGTTGCATCGGCGACATTGGTGATTTGTTTTTCTGCACCTGCTTTACCCACTGAAATGGTATCTGCTCGGTCAGCTACTGAATTTAGACCAATGGCGGTTGCTCCTGTTGCCACCGATTTACTGTTAATCCCGAACACGCTACTGAAGTCAGCTAATGCAAGGTTTCCGCCCTGTCCAAAGCTCTTCACAATATCAGTCGCCTGTTCAGCAGTTACGGCTTGACCATTCACTTTAGTCAATAATGATGGATCGGCTTTTAAAGTTGACCAATCTGCTGCTGTGGTTTCAATCACAACACCGTCCAAGGTTTTTACGCCACCAGTGGTCATAGTTGGTGTATAATTTGTTGTTAAAGAAGTTCCATATGGGGTATACGAACCGCCATAGCTTGCCAATCCTGAACCTACTGCTGTGGTATTTAGTCCCATAGCAGTATTACTTGTTCCAAGTGCATTGCTATAAATACCTCCTGAAACCAAATTATTAAACCCTACCGCATTTGACCCTGTGGTTTGTACAGTATTTGCCGTACCCAGTGCTGAACCGCTTAAGCCGCTCACTGTATTACTATAACCTATGGCATTTGTTCCCCAAGCCCAATTATTAACAATATTGCCAACGCCCATTGCAGTACTGAAAAATTGACCATGGTTTTTATTATAAGTTCCACCACTCAACTAAACATGTAATAATATAAAAAATAACTTTGAGAATAACCTGATGCCCTAT
>CAZKJI010000082.1:0-9943 GCA_964553005.1 uncultured Acinetobacter sp.
AAGGGCAGCTCGTTCCTGTGATTGATAAACTGGTCTTTACTGCCGCAGAAAGAGTTTTGCATGGTCCAGTTAAAAGCCAGTTTGGTTTTCATCTGGTTGAAGTGAAATTTCGTATGGAGGGTTTTCACTGAGGCTTTTTTGACTGTGAATGAGTGTTCTATATTTGCTCATTCATGACATAAGTCCATGCCTGTACAATTTCACCAGAATCTAAAAAGGTTTTTACTTGCGCTCTTTTATATTGAAAACCTTCAAAATCATCCAGCATTTGCCAATTTTCTGCCAATTTTTCAGTTCTAAATAAATAGCCTTCAACCAATGAATCTTTGTCATTCAGAATAATTGCAGGTAAACCTTTGTCTGGTCCCCAATCTAAAATATGAATTGTGCCGTGTACCGATGCTTTTTGCCAATCTCCACCGATTCCACCCAAAATATGTGCATTTTCTCGATTTGGGCAAAGTGTGCCATAGACAAATAGTTGGTTCATGATTGCTGTTCCATTCAAATATGCACAATATTTTAAAGTCAAATCTGGCAATTTTCCATGTAAAAGCTTGCGCTCCAAATATGGAATTATCTATTTCCAATAAAAAACGGCATTTTTAAATGCCGTTTTTTATGAAAATAATAAGTACTTATTTTTTCAAAGAGTCTCTAATTTCACGTAACAACTGAATATCTTCTGGTGTAGGCGCTGGTGCTGCTGGCGCTGCTTCTTTTTGTTTACGCATACGATTCATTACTTTCACCATAAGAAACACAACCCATGCCAAAATAATGAAATTAATAAAGATGGTTAAGAAATTACCATAGGTTAAAACATTGACACCTGCTTTCGTTAATTGATCTAAAGACTGTAAATTATTTGGATTGTCTCCTAGCACAATAAACTTCTGCGTAAAATCAACACCCCCACCAGTAATAACTGAAATAAGTGGCATGATGATATCTTTCACCAATGAATCAATAATTTTACCAAATGCACCACCAATGATGACACCAATGGCAAGATCCATCATATTGCCTTTGATGGCAAATTCTTTAAATTCTTGAATAATACTCATTTATAACTCTCCAGAATTGACGTGATCGCACCTACTTTTGCATTGTTTATTACATAGGCACAGTTATTCATCATAATATTGATAATTTAATATTATTCTGAAAAAATAAAGTTATTTCACACTTTAACAACATATTTTATTGTAATAAAAATATGAACTTAAGCATGATGTATTCATTTATTTTATATAATAAAAAACCGCTAAATAGAATTAGCGGTTTTTTCTTTTTCAGTTAAGAAAAATTATTTATCACGGTTACGCTTACGTTCGTTTTCAGTCAAGTAACGCTTACGAATACGGATTGATTTTGGTGTTACTTCAACCAGCTCATCATCTTCAATGAATTCAAGCGCTTGTTCAAGCGTATATTCCAATGCAGGTGTTAAAGTCAGTGCTTCATCAGTACCTGATGCACGAACGTTGGTTAATTGCTTCGCTTTGGTTGGGTTAACAACCATATCATCTGAACGTGAGTTAATACCAATGATCATGCCTTCATATACTTCAAGCTGTGGTTTAGCGAATAAACGACCACGGTCTTGAAGTGTGAATAATGCATAGCCCAAGCAAGTACCTTGAACCATAGAAATCAACACACCATTTTGACGTTTCGCAACAGTACCTGCTTTTGCTGGACCGTAATGCGAGAAGCTTGATGTCATGATCCCTGTACCAGAAGTCATGGTTAAGAATTCAGAACGGAAACCAATCAAACCACGTGAAGGTACAGTAGCTTCAATACGGATACGGCCTTTACCGTCAACTTCCATATTGGTCATTTCGCCTTTACGGAAGCCCATTTGTTCCATTACAGAACCTTGATGCTGTTCTTCAACGTCAAAAGTTACGTTTTCGTATGGCTCTTGTTTTTCGCCATCGATTTCTTTCATGATGACTTGTGGGCGTGATACGCCCATTTCAAAGCCTTCACGACGCATGTTTTCAATCAATACTGAAAGGTGAAGTTCACCACGACCTGAAACTTTGAAACGGTCTGGACTATCCGTATCTTCAACACGTAATGCAACGTTGTGAATCAATTCACGATCAAGACGCTCACGGATATTACGTGAAGTAACGAATTTACCTTCTTTACCAGCAAACGGTGAGTTGTTCACTTGGAACGTCATCGAAACTGTAGGTTCATCTACAGACAATGCAGGTAATGCTTCAACATTTTTCGGATCACAAATCGTGTCAGAAATATTTAATGCATCAATACCTGTGATACAAACGATATCACCAGCAGAAGCAGATTCAACATCAACACGCTCTAAACCGTGATAACCCATGATTTTTAAGATACGACCGTTACGTGTCTTACCTTCTTTATCAATTACGGTTACTTGAGTGTTCAATTTTACAGAACCACGTTGAATACGACCAACACCGATAACACCAACGAAGCTGTTATAGTCAAGTGAAGAAATCTGCATTTGGAACGGACCATCAACATCAACTGCTGGTGGTTCTACGATATCAACAATCGTTTCAAACAACGGTGTCATATCATCTGCTAATTCTTCTGGTGATGGACCAGCCACACCACGAAGACCAGAAGCATAAACAACTGGGAAGTCCAATTGCTCATCAGATGCGCCTAAGTTATCAAATAAGTCGAATACTTGATCAATAACCCAGTCACAACGAGCACTTGGCTTGTCAACTTTGTTAATAATTACGATTGGCTTCAAACCACGTGCGAACGCTTTTTGCGTTACGAAACGAGTTTGTGGCATTGGACCTTCTTGTGAATCAACTAAAAGAAGTACGCAATCCACCATCGACATGACACGTTCAACTTCACCACCGAAGTCGGCGTGTCCTGGGGTGTCCACAATGTTAATGCGGTATTCAGTATCAGTACGCTTGTCTAACCATTTGATTGCAGTGTTTTTTGCAAGAATGGTAATACCACGTTCAGACTCAAGCGCGTTAGAATCCATAACACGTTCAATCTCGCCTGCGCGATCGCCAAGAGCACCTGATTGTTGTAAAAGTTTGTCTACAAGAGTCGTTTTACCATGATCGACGTGCGCAATAATGGCAATGTTACGGAGAGTTTTAATATCTGACATGTAAAATTCGATACGCTTTAAATTTGAGGGCAAATTATACAGAAGAATCCTAAACTTTAGTAGTGACAGTTTATTGACAGAGTGCTTTTTTTCTGACGAAACGTTACAGAATCGTTGGTAAAGTAGGCCAACTCTATTAGAATATTCCACTAATGCTTATCGCTTTTTTATACTCCCATGTCGAATTCCCACCCCCAGCAACCGCTTGATCTGGTCTATGGACTAAATGATCAACCGAAACCTTTTGTTGCATTTTTAGCCGCATTACAGCATCTTTTGGCAATCCTAGTGCCTATCGTAACCCCAGGGTTATTGATCTGTCTGGCACTTGGCGTGTCCCGCGAAGACACCAACATGATCCTGTCCATGTCATTGATTATTTCAGGGATTGCAACCTTTTTACAGTGCAAGAAAGTTGGACCATTTGGTGCAGGATTGCTGATTGTCCAAGGTACCAGCTTTAATTTTATTGGCCCCATCATTGGGATTGGCAGTGCCATGGTTGCAGCAGGCACACCAGTTGAACAGGTGATGGCAGCCATTTTTGGCGTGGTGATTGCGGGTTCATTCATTGAAATGGGGGTCTCCAGAATTCTACCCTGGGTTAAAAAGCTGATTACCCCACTTGTGACAGGCATTGTGGTTCTGCTGATCGGCTTAACCTTGATTAAAGAGGGTTTGATCAGCATGGGCGGTGGTTATACCGCCATGCAGGACAATACCTTTGCCAATGCAGATAACCTGATCATGTCCTGTACCGTGCTGGGAATTATTATTCTACTGAATCGTATCCGTATTATTTGGGTGAAAAGTTCAGCAATTTTAATTGCTTTGGTGATTGGTTATATCTTTGCTGGATTTATGGGACATTTAAATTTTTCTGTGTTGCAGGATGCGCCACTGATCCAGATTCCAACTCCGATGCATTTTGGACTAAGCTTCTCTTGGAGTCTGTTTATTCCAATGGCATTTATCTACCTCGTCACTTCTTTAGAGGCAATTGGTGATGTGACCGCCACCAGTAAAATTTCCAACCAGCCAGTCGATGGCCCAGTATGGATGCAGCGAATCAAGGGTGGTGTATTGGTCAATGGTGCCAACTCATTCCTTGCAGGTATTTTCAATACATTCCCAAGTTCTGTGTTTGCTCAAAACAATGGTGTCATTCAACTGACAGGTGTGGCAAGCCGTTATGTCGGGATCTGGATTGCCATCATGCTGGTTATTTTAGGTTTGTTCCCTGCTGTTGCCGCGGTCATTCAGGCTGTACCTCAAGCTGTACTTGGTGGTGCGGTGATGGTGATGTTCGGTGCTGTTGCTGCGTCTGGAATCAATATCCTTGCCAGCATCCAGCTAGACCGCCGCGCATTATTGATTATTGCCATTTCCCTTGCACTTGGTTTAGGTGTGGCACAAGTGCCGCAGATTCTGGAGCACCTACCTGAACTATTTAAAAACATCTTTAGTTCAGGCGTGGCAACAGGTGGACTGGCAGCCTTGATTTTAAATATTGTTTTACCTGAAACGCACAAATAACCATCTGGCAATCGCACTGCCCAGTTTTACCACTGGGCTTTGTTTTTGATGAGAGATCAAAATGGATTCACGTAGTGAAGTTGTTTTACGACAACAGGATTATTTAAATGGGCAAGTGCTATTGATCAATGCCCCAAATGATCAGCTTGCCAAAAATTTACCTAACCAAGTTCCAGCTTCTGTCTGGACTTGGAATTATGCCGACCATCAAGCTTTTCTCAATGCAGGAATCAACTCACATTTTTCAGTTGAATTTCCACAGGCAAGCTTTGATCAGGTGATTATTTTTGTACCTAAATCAAAAGAGTTGCTGAATTATATTCTGCATGTGGTGACCAGCCATTTAACACTGGGACAGTCTGTTTTCCTTGTCGGTGAGAAAAAGGGCGGTGTAGAACGTGCTGCCAAACAATTGCAGCAATACGGTAAAACCCTCAAACTTGACAGCGCACGTCATTGTCAACTTTGGCAGATGATCATCGAAAAAACTGGGCAATTAAAGCCACTTGAACATTGGATTAAAAGCTATAGCATTCAGGTTGGACAAGACCAGCTAGAAATCACTGCCCTACCTGGCGTATTTAGTCAGGACCATTTAGATGTCGGTACAGCCGTATTATTGCCTTACCTGAATCAAATAAAATCAGGCAAGATTGCCGACTTCGGTTGCGGTGCGGGTGTGATCAGTGCTTATCTAGCCAAACTTAATCCAAACCAACAAATTTTTGCACTGGATGTTGATGCATTTGCATTACGCTCAACTGAACTGACCTTTCAACGAAACGGTTTAAATTTAGCCCAGCTTCATCTTCAGCCTGTCACGGGTTTTGCCGATGCCCCAAGAGAATTAGATGCCATCATCAGCAACCCGCCTTTCCATCAGGGCATCCAGACCAATTACCATGCCAGTGAAGCACTGTGCCAACTTGCCAAATCCCATCTGAGCAGCTCAGGTGAATTATGGATTGTCGCCAATCGTTTCCTGAACTATCCGCCGCTGATTGAGCAAAGTTTCGGTCAGTGTACAGTTAAAGCGGATCAACAAGGATTCAAGGTGTTGTATGCCTGTGCAAGCAGGGTCGGCTGAACTATTTTAAGGAATTTTTATGAGCGATACATCTGCTCCCCAGCATCTCCAGCGTAAGCTTGGGGCACGCCACCTCAATATGATTGCCATTGGCGGTTCAATTGGTACAGGCTTATTCCTTGCTTCGGGTTCTACTATTGCCACCGCAGGTCCAGGTGGTGCGTTATTGGCATATGCCCTAATCGGGATCATGATTTATTTCCTGATGACCAGTCTGGGAGAACTTGCCACCCATAACCCAAGCTCTGGTGCATTCTTTACCTATGGCAGCCGCTATGTCGAAGAGGGTTTTGGTTTCGCACTGGGTTGGAACTACTGGTATAACTGGGCAATTACTGTCGCTTTTGAATTGGTTGCGGTACAGTTCATTATGAAATTCTGGTTTCCTGAGATTGCAGGTTTTTACTGGAGCGCAATTTTCCTTGCCGTGATTTTTGGCATTAATGCCATGACCGTCAAAGGCTTTGGTGAAAGCGAATTCTGGTTTTCCATGATTAAAGTGGTTGCGATTATCGTCTTTATCATCATTGGGATTGCCATGATTGTAAAAATCATGCTTACACCTGATGTATCGGTATGGAGCAACTGGACCAAGGGGGATGCGCCTTTTGTAGGTGGCCTACAAGCTTTGGTCGGAGTCGCCATGATTGCGGGATTCTCTTTTCAGGGCACTGAAATGGTGGGTGTTGCCGCAGGTGAATCCAAAGATCCAAAGAAAACCATTCCATTGGCCATCAAACAGATTTTCTGGCGCATCCTGCTGTTCTATATCCTGTGTATTTTTATCATTGGTACATTGGTCAGCTATGACAATCCACTGTTGCTACATGCAGCCGAAAGTGAAAATATTGCCCTTTCACCCTTTACCTTACTGTATGAAAAAGCAGGCTTGGCCTTTGCCGCAGGCTTAATGAATGCAGTGATTCTGAGTGCGATTTTATCTGCGGGTAACTCTGGGATGTACTCATCTACCCGCATGCTGTTTGATATGGCAAAAGAGGGTCGTGCGCCAAAATGGTTCTCCAAACTGGATACTCGTGGCGTTCCCATGAATGCCTTGTATGCAACCACAGCCGTTGCTGCCCTCTGTTTCCTGACCACTTTTATTGGCGAGCAACAAGTATTTAACTGGTTGCTGAATATGTCAGGCATGTGCGGATTTATCGTCTGGCTCGGCATTGCCATTTCACATTACCGTTTCCGCAAAGGCTATACAGCACAGGGCTATAAAGTCGAAGACCTTGCCTACCGTGCCAAGTTTTTCCCATTCGCACCGTGGTTTGCTTTTATTCTGTGTTCAATCATTATCTTAGGTCAAAATTATCAGGCCGTTCTGGGTGGCAAAATTGACTGGTTAGGCTTACTGTCAACCTATATCAGCATTCCATTATTCCTGATCATTTGGTTAGGATATAAATGGAAACATAAAACCAAACTGATTGCCTACAAAGACATGAATGTGAAAGAGGGCGAATAAAAAATCGATTTTTTACTTGACCATTATGAAAATATGGGTAGAATTCACGCTCATATTTTCAACGGCACTATTTTATAGGAGGACAACATCATGCCATTACTACAAGGAACAACTTACTAAGGTTTGGCACGTTGTCGTCTCACGGACAAGTGACAAATCTGCTGATCACTTGTCCGAATGCTTTATTAGACCTGGCATTCGCTAGGTTTTTTTATGCCTATTCGGACAGAAAAATTAAAATGACCGAGATAAGAAAATGGGCATACAAAAAATTCTCAATGCCGAAGCACACTATGGCGTTCCAGTGAAAATATTCACCAACGACATTGATAGCGACAGCATTGAACAACTTAAAAAAATGGCACAACTGCAATTTATTTATTCACATATTGCTGTCATGCCAGACGTGCATGTGGGTAAAGGGGCAACCGTTGGCAGCGTGATTCCAACCCAACATGCAATTATTCCTGCGGCAGTTGGTGTGGATATTGGGTGTGGCATGAATGCAGTTCGACTCAACCTCAAAGCATCCCAATTACCAGACAATCTTGCACCGTTACGGCATGCAATTGAACGCAAGGTTCCTGTTGGCTTTGAATTGCACAAGCAAATCAAAGCCAAGGCTTCCAGCATTATTCCATTGGAAAAACGCTTGCAGCCGATCATTCAAAAACATCCAGGCTTGGTTCGGATGCTGCGAAAGTTTGATGCAACCTGGCAAAAACAACTCGGTACTTTAGGTGGTGGCAACCATTTTATTGAGCTATGTCTGGATGAAAATCAGGCTGTCTGGATCATGCTGCATTCAGGTAGCCGTGGCTTGGGTAATGTGATTGGCACCTATTTTATCGAACTGGCAAAGAAAGAAGCACAGCACCGTTTTGGTCATGTCCCTGACAAGGATTTAAGCTATTTTGCCGAGGGGTCAGCCAGTTTCAATGATTATGTTGAAGCAGTTGAATGGGCACAAGAATATGCATTTGAAAATCGACGTGAAATGATGCGTCTGATTTTAGAGGCAATCCGCCCACTGCTACCACCTTTTCAATTGACCAAAGAAGCGATTAATTGCCATCACAACTATGTCAGTCGGGAGAATCACTTTGGTAAAGACCTACTGATTACCCGTAAAGGCGCTATTCGGGCAGGTCAGGATGAACTCGGTATCATTCCAGGTTCAATGGGTGCTCGCTCCTATATTGTTAAAGGTAAGGCAAATCCTGAATCATTCTGTTCATGTTCACATGGTGCAGGACGGAAAATGAGTCGTAACAAGGCAAAGTTACTGTTCAGTCAAGATGATTTGATTCAACAAACCCAAGGGATTGAATGTCGTAAAGATGCAGGTGTAATTGATGAGATTCCGAGTGCATACAAAGACATTGATCAAGTGATGGCAAATCAGTCTGACCTGATTGAAATTGTACATACACTCAAACAAATTTTATGTATTAAAGGATAAGCTAATGAAACTAAAAGATATGTCAAAAATTAAGGCTCGCAATCCTGTTGCACTCTCCCCCTTACTTCACAAGGGAGGCATTCATGAAAGTGAAAAACCGAAAGCCCAACATCGTAAAGAACGTAAAGATGTCAAAAAGCTCTTAAACAAAACTGATTGGCTCTAACAAAAAAAGCGACTCAATTGAGTCGCTTTTTCATATCATCAAGACTCAATTACTGAGCTTGTTGACCTGGCTGTGCAAGAACAGTACGGCTACCAGTGATCGCAGCGAATACGCGACGGTTCATGGCACGACCTTCTTTAGTCGTGTTGTCAGCAATCGGTTGATCCCAAGCAAAGCCTTGAGTCGTCAAGCGAGATTCGTTAACGTTATATTCGTTAACAAGTGCTGATTTAACAGAGTTAGCACGAGCTAAAGATAAACGTTCGTTTAACTTACGTGGACCAGTGTTGTCTGTGTGACCTTCAATGCGAGCAGTCGCATTCGGGTATTCAGACAATTTCTCTGCCACTTTCGCAATTTCAGACTTGTACTGCGGCTTGATGTCTGACTTGTTGGTATCAAAGAATACACGAAGTTCCATGTTAAGGTCTTCAGTCAATTCCTGTGATTGTGGCTGAACAGGAACAGGTACTGGTGCAGGTTCAACTGGAGCAACTTTCACCACAGGGGCAGCAGGCTTCAAATGACCGCCAAGAACAACATTTAAACCAGCAAGCGCAGTGTAGCTCCAAAATTTCTCATCGAAATCATAAGTACCACGAGCTTCGGTACGAAGAGACAATGCATCATTTAAGCGCCAGAAAACACCACCGCCAGCATTGGCAATTGTATCTTCTTTAGTCGCCAAACCATCCATCTTATATTTTGCATGACCAGCGCCAGCTAAGATATATGGCTTGATTTTGCTGTCATAGTTTTTAGTGATCAAATCAGATGTTGCATAGAAGTTACCAGCAATTGTCTGTTGTTTGTATTCAGCGCCTGGTGCTAAACCATCAAGATCACCTTTAACTTGGCTATATTCAGCTTCAAAGCCTAACCAAGGTGTTAATTCAATACCCAATGCAGCACCAACAAATAAATCATCCTGCAACTCAGCAGAACTCGTTAATTTATCATTGTTGTGTTGGCTATCATACATTGTATAACCAAGCATTAATGGGGTAACTGTCACACCCGCATTAGCAGCAGCTAAAGGGGCAGCAACAAGCATAGCAAGTGCAATACGA
>CAZKJI010000083.1:0-9785 GCA_964553005.1 uncultured Acinetobacter sp.
TCGGCATCAGTTTCCAGAAACTTTTCCGCACAAGCATAATGACTTAAATAGCATCCTAATTCAGAGTTGATCAAACTACGACCAAGAATTCGTTGAGCCTCAGCATCATCATATTGTTTAAACTCAGATAGGGCCTTGCCACGTCCATCATAGGCCGAAAAACGGGTAAATGGCCATCCCTGTTGCTGTAATTGTGCAGTCGCACTGGCTAGACGCTGATCACTGCCATCAAGGTTAATTAGATAAGTTTCAACTTTCATGATTTATCCTTTGGCCGTTTCAGCCAATAAAACTTTCGGGATATAGCCTGCCAATTTTTGATTTAAAGCTGCATAAATTTCTGCCGCCGCCACATCACTCAATTGATCCAGACTTTGCATACACCCATATTTAATCTGTTCATTACCCAAGCTTTGCAAGAAGCTGCTTAAACTGCTTTCATTTTTCAAATAGGCAATCTTAAGATCAGGCTTTAGCAAGGCCTCACCCTTTTGAATCTTCAAATGATTCATTAATGAAATCGGATTGATTTGTTCGACACTGCGGAACTTATGCTGAATCTGTTTTTCTAAAAACTTAGGATGAGCAAGTAAATAGTCTTGTAATATTTTACGGTCAACCGCATGTGGATAATGATGAATTTCAAAAAACTTTTTAAATCCAAGCATATCTGCACCTAACATTTGCGCAATCATATGTTTAGGTTGTATAGGCTTATTAAAATATTGATTTAAAAGCTGACGATACCAAAGCTTGGCCTTGAGCACAAAACTGCTTTGCCAATGCCCGTAAATCACCATTTTCTGATCAATAAGAATATCTTCTAATTGCGCTGGCGCGTTAAAAAAGAAATCATCATTCAAATAAAAAAAGTAATCGGATACGCCCTGAATATTCCAGAGCATGGTTTCAATCGAACGTGTATTGAAAGTCGGTAAGTATTGCTCATAACCCGCAAAAATTTCACGGTGGTCGACAATCCGAATTTTACCTGCCTCACAAATCCCATCCTGAACAAAGTCATCAATCCATTGCGGTTGCTGACCATCTGTCACAATATAGATATGTCGACAAAATGGGACATATTTTAAAATAGATGCAACGTTATAGTAAATTTCATGGTTGCTGGCAAAACGGGTATCACTGACAGCATCAGAAGCTTGTGTTTTGCCCTGATACTGCATGCGCTTCTGTTTTAACTTCGGATCATTGCCATCCACCCAAGCAATCACCACATCAACCGGTTGCATCATTTCACTCATTAATTCACTCTTAAACGATCCGAAAGCCAGAAAATAGGGCCAAACATGTTTAATCTAGGTGCATATGATAACACCACTGATCTGTCCACAGTCAGTCTCTTTTCGTAATGACTGGCATCTTGATGATCTAATCATTCCATATAAATCAATCTATTATAATTGTTTAAATTTTCATATCTATAAGGGGCTTATACAACATTCAATTCAGCCAATTTAGCAACTTTATGAATCCTTACTTAAACCTTGCAATCCCTAACAAAATCAAACCTTTTGGAATCATTTCCCATCAATATTTACGACATTTTTATTAGACGAATTTAGGTATTTTTATTATAATTACAGGTTACTTTGATGGGATTTAATCTTTTGACTGATGATTTATAATTACTTTGAGTATCAAGCAAAAATAATTAGAACTAAATTTGTTTCAAATAAAGCGTATCTGACTAAACGGTTTATCTGCAAATTAGGTTATACCCCTAATTTTTGCTCGCCAAAAAGCTTCAATGAAAAAGTCACTGCCCGCATGATTTTCGAGCGAAGTCCCCTATTCACAAAATTAGCGGATAAATGTGCTGTTAGACAGCTGGTTTCAGCCAAAGTTGGTGATGCCTATTTTGTTCCATTGATTGGCATTTACAAATGTATTGATGAGATTGATTTTAACCAGTTACCCAATCAATTTGTTTTAAAATGTACCCATGACAGTGGCAGCGCCATGGTCTGTCGCGATAAAAGCAAGTTTAATGTCGAAGCAGCAACAGCTAAAATCAAAAATCATCTCAAAATGAATATGTATTTTAGAAAGCGTGAATGGCACTACAAAGATATTTGCCCTAAAGTACTGGTTGAAGAATATGTAGAACTCTATGTCGACCCTGCCAGTCAATTAACCATTACCACTTGTCGTGTACATTGTTTTGAAGGCCGACCAGAATATCTGGAAATTGATGTCCAAGATGCTCAGGGCAATGAATATTCAAATATGTATGATACACAATGGCAGTTACAGCCATTTCGGGTCGACCTTAAAGAGAACTCACCTTCAGCTCTAGCTGCCCCGAAACAATTGCAAGAGATCATTCAACTTTCAGAAAAACTTTGTTTTTCCTATGGTTACAGCCGGATAGACTTCTTACTCTCTCAAGATCATGTGTATTTTAGTGAAATCACGCTCACTCCAAATGCAGGACGAATGGTGATTACCCCTGTAGAATGGGATTTAAAATTAGGTGCATTGTGGCTATCCTATTAGCCGTCCATCATGTATTTAGAATCTGTTAGGTATTTATGAAAATAGCCATTGCTGGAACAGGATATGTCGGGTTGTCAAATGCAATGCTATTTGCACAACACCATGAAACCATCGCCCTGGATATCCTACAAACTAAAGTAGATTTACTGAACAACCAAGTATCACCGATTCAAGATCATGATATTTCATTTTTTTTAAAAGAAAAAAAGCTCAATTTCACAGCGACGACAGACAAGCAGCTGGCTTTTCAAAATGCTGATTTTATTATTATTGCCACGCCAACTGACTATGACCCTCAAAGCAACTACTTTAATACGCAAAGTGTAGAACGCGTCATTCAGGACGTTCTCGCAATTAACCCCAATGCGACCATGATTGTCAAATCAACGGTTCCTGTCGGTTTCACCGAGCAAATCAAAAATAAATACCAGACTGAAAACATTATTTTCTCGCCCGAGTTTTTACGTGAAGGTAAAGCCTTGCACGACAACCTCTACCCGTCTCGTATCATCGTTGGAGAACAATCTGAACGTGCGCAGCAATTTGCAGATTTACTGGTAGAAGGTGCGATCAAACAGGATATTCCTGTCTTACTGACCCATTCAACTGAAGCCGAAGCGATTAAATTATTTGCAAATACATATCTGGCAATGCGAGTTGCCTTTTTTAATGAATTGGATACTTACGCACAAAGCTTTGGCCTAGACACCAAACAAGTAATTGACGGTGTCTGTCTAGACCCACGTATTGGCAGTCATTATAACAATCCATCTTTTGGCTACGGCGGCTATTGCCTACCGAAAGATACCAAACAGTTATTGGCCAACTATAACAACGTCCCAAGCAATCTGATTAAAGCAATTGTGGATGCGAATCGTACCCGTAAAGATTTTATTGCCGATTCGATTCTGGCAAGAAACCCTAGCACAGTGGGAATCTATCGTCTGGTGATGAAAAGCGGCTCAGATAATTTCCGCGCCTCTGCCATTCAAGGCGTGATGAAGCGGTTAAAAGCTAAAGGTCTGGAAATCATTATCTACGAACCAACCTTTCATGAAGACACCTTCTTTAAGTCTAAAGTCACTCAAGATCTAAATGAGTTCAAACAATCTTGTGATGTGATTATTGCCAATCGCCTTTCCAATGAATTGTTAGATGTACAAGATAAAGTTTATACCCGAGATATTTTTGGAGGCGATGAATGAAAGTTCTAGTCACAGGTGCTGCTGGATTCATCGGCTTTAGTGTTGCAAAAAAACTGCTGGAACGCGGTAATGATGTGGTCGGTTTTGATAATTTTAATAATTATTATGACCCCTCTCTCAAAGAAGCACGTGTTAAACAATTACAGCAACTGGCTGAAAATGGTCATACAGGTGACTTTATCCTGATTCGTGACAATCTCGCCAACAAAGCAGTAGTTGATCAATGTTTTAAAGACCACTCATTTGATCGCGTGATTCATTTGGCAGCACAAGCAGGTGTTCGTTATTCGCTCGAAAATCCGCATAGCTATGTGGAAAGTAACCTAATTGCTTTTACCAATATTTTAGAAGCCTGTCGCTATGCAGAAACGCCACACTTGACCTATGCAAGTACCAGTAGTGTTTATGGTGCGAATACCACCATGCCATTTAGTGAGCAACATGGTGTTGATCATCCACTTCAATTTTATGCAGCAACCAAACGAGCCAATGAGTTAATGGCACATAGCTACAGCCACTTATTCAAATTACCAACCACTGGCTTACGTTTCTTTACGGTCTATGGGCCATGGACACGTCCAGATATGGCTTTGTTTAAGTTCACCAAGAATATCTTTGAAGGGAAGCCAATCCCAGTATTCAATCATGGCAATCACACACGTGACTTCACCTATATCGATGATATTGTTGAAGGTATCATTCGTACCAGTGATAAAATTGCAACGCCAGATGAAACGTGGGACAGCAAGCATCCAAACCCATCAACCAGTAATGCCCCATTTAGAATCTTCAATATCGGCAATAACCGCACGGTTAAGCTGATTGAATATATTCAGGCCATTGAAAAAGCGGCGGGGAAAGAAGCAATTCTAGACTTACTTCCACTCCAGCCAGGTGATGTACCTGATACCTTTGCAGATAGCTCAGCTTTGGAAAACTATGTGAACTATAAGCCAGCAACCTCTGTGGTCGATGGGGTCAAACACTTTGTCGATTGGTATCGTCAATACCACAATATCTAAAAACAAAAATCAGGCAAATGCCTGATTCTTTATGGTCACCAATAATGCTTTTAAGTTCAAGACCTTGGTTGGTTGGACTACTGCCAAGCGTCTTTAATCCAATCCGAGGGCAATACATAACGATACCATTTCCCACCGCCACCATTCACTGCATCAGGTGGATTAATTTCGCCATGGAAAATAATAATTTTTGCACCTTGAGGTTTTACAGGTGGCTTAAAATACGCCAATGGAACTTTTTGTAAACAATGGTATTTATAGCTTTTACACCAATCTTTATTCCAGTAACTGAGCTTACCCTGTTGATGTACGAACCATGATAAATAGTCCTGCTCATTACGGAACTTCTTGCGAATATCATCAAAATTGCTACGGAAGTAAGGTAAAATTTCTGGGAATGCACCTAGTTTAAAACGGTAAACAGAGCTGTTGCCTGTAATACGCCACGGCTTTTGCCAATCATGAATGATGAGAAACTCACCTTCTTCCTGAAAAAAACAATCAATATTATCGACAATTACAACATCTAAATCGAGAAATAAAGCATGACCTGTTAAACCATATAAATCGGGTTCAAAGGTAGAAAGTTTATTCCAACCACGCTCTGGGCTACCTGCTGGTAAGTCTAAAGGAGGAATGGGGAAACATTGTACATTTGGGTCGATGCCTTCGGTTCGATCAGTCAAACAAACCATTTTAAATGGCAAAGTAAGATGACGTTTAACCATGTTATATAAACGATTGACATAGTCTGCACCGTACTTTGTACCCCATTTCATACACAGGATAACATTCTCATCCTGTTGTCGTACATTTTCCATAGTTTGTTGATGCTCATTCACAGACATCTATCTATCACCTTTTTGCCAACTGGGACTATGATAACATTAGCCAAACATTTTTTTCAGTTTTGCACTCAAACCATGTACAAAACGGTGCTTGGCATTCGCCTTATCACTGGTTAAGAAATTAATTTGAATCGACTGGCGTTGTCCTTCATACGGTACATAACCATGCCAACCATTATCAGTCACTTTAAATGCCACCAAGGTACCTGGTCCTGCATTAATTTCTTCCACATAATCGTCCATATTCTTTTCATCATTTAAGATACGCAAACGACCTGTTGGTGCTTCCCAAGACTCATTTAAATAAATCAAAATGGTCAATAGTTTGGTTTTAGAATCAGAGTGAATCCGACCATCTTTCTGGCGAGAATAACCACGTAATGTAATCATCATCGGATGTTCCATCACATCCACATCAAATTTTTCCGTTAAAATTTGACGGAACTCTTTGCAATCCAATGACTTTAAGAAACGATCAAAGTTTGGCTTAATTTCAACATCTTCAATGTTGTAACTACCACCTTGTTCAATCTTAGGAAAATCTTGAATAATCGCTTGAACTTGGTCATCTGCCAAAGAATTTTCTACGACAAAATAAGGATAAGGTGCAGTAGATACTTCTGCCGATTTCAAAGCATCTAATTTTAAAATATGTGACATTGTTATGATTCGACTAAACAGTAAAACTGGTGCAAATTATAACATAAAAAAAGCGAAGCCTAAACTCCGCTATTGTATAACTCAATTGTACTTATTTTACATAAGTCAACCAATGTTCATATTTGTCATTTTTGCCTTGTACTGCATCAAAGAAGGTCTTTTGAATCACAGTGGTAATCGGGCCACGTGAACCACAACCGATTTCACGGTCATCATATTCACGAATTGGCGTTACTTCCGCAGCAGTACCGGTAAAGAATGCTTCATCAGCGATGTAAAACTCATCACGTGTGATACGACGCTCAACCACTTCATAACCAAGGTCTTTGGCAATGGTAATTACGGTTTGACGGGTAATCCCTTCTAACGCACCACCTGCCAAGTCAGGTGTATGTAAAACACCATCTTTGATTAAGAATACGTTTTCACCTGCACCTTGACAAACAAAGCCTTGAGGATCAAGCAACATCGCTTCGTCATAACCTGAACGTGCAACTTCTTGGTGTGCCAAAATCGATACGGTATAGTTACCACATGCCTTTGCTTTACACATCGTCACGTTTGGATGGTGATGGGTAAATGATGAGGTTTTAACACGAATACCACGTGCCATTGCCTCTTCACCCAAATATGCACCCCAGCCCCACGCAGCAACTGCAGCATGGATGGTATTGTCAGTCGCGGCAATACCCAGCTTCTCAGAACCAATCCAGATCAATGGGCGCAAGTAGCATGATGCCAGCTTGTTTTCACGAACCACATCAATTTGTGCCTGTTCCAATGTCGCTTGATCAAATGGAACATTCATTTGATAAATTTTTGCTGAATTTAATAAGCGTTTGGTATGGTCTTGTAAACGGAAGATTGCAGTACCATTTGGGGTTTCATAAGCACGGACACCTTCAAAAACACCCATACTGTAGTGCAGTGTGTGTGTTAAGACGTGGATTTTCGCATCACGCCAATCAACCAATTTTCCATCTTGCCAAATAAAACCATCACGATCAGCCAAATTCATGGCACATACTCCAAATTTTTACACAATCATTCACTTTCCAATGCTATTGCAGTTGGATCAATTAACCTTTGCCATAACTTGCAAACGATCTCTCGGGTATCGTGCCAATCCGCAGCATTGACTTGCATAGATTGATTTGCAAGCGCTAGACGGTGGCTCTCAGCTCGTTCACGGAGATAAGCCTGTATAAGTGCTGTGGCATCTTCACTGGATAAGCAGCCTGCTTGAGCAGCATCTTCTAGAATTCTTACATTGTCGGAAAAATGGGCGAGATCTGGATTCGTCCCACTCCATGCAAGCACTGCATACTGTGCCATAAATTCGATGTCAACGATACCACCTGAGTCCTGTTTTAAATGAAAAATCCCATGTTTTTTTTGCTCAGTAGACGAACCCAGGTGATCTTTCATTTTTTGACGCATTTTCAGCACTTCCTGACGAACTTCATTTTCATCACGGACTTGGGTCAGAATCTGGCAACGAATCTGTTCAAACTGCTGGCATAAATCGGTATCACCTGCGATTGAACGTGCCCGAACCAGCGCCTGATGCTCCCATAACCATGCGCTTTTTTGCTGATAGTGTTCATAGGCTTTCAGGCTGGTGACCAACATCCCTGCCTCACCTGACGGTCGAAGCCGTGTATCAATTTCATACACGCGCCCATCCAGCGTTTGCGTGGTCATCAGGGACATAAACTTTTGTGCCACCCGAATGGCGAACTCGGCACCACTAATGCTTTTCTTGCCATCGGTTTCACTTTGTTCCTCAAGTGCATGAATAAACACCAGATCAAGGTCAGAACCATAACCCAACTCAATCCCACCCAGCTTGCCATAACCAATCACCGCAAAGCCTTTGGCATCGAGACGACAGCGCTGGCCATTGATTCCGACAGGATAACCATGCCGTTCCACAACCGCCTGATAGGCTAAATTTAAAGTTGCCTGAACGCTGACCTCGGCAATATCAGTTAAGGCATCGGAAACTTTCATGAGTGGACTTTCAGCCAGTACATCACTGGCAGCGACAGTCAATACATTGCTCTTTTTAAATAAGCGCAATACCCGCATCTGGTCTTCGACCTGATCAATCTCAATACGTAGTAATTGCTGGCGTAATGAATCCTCTAAATCCTTGCGTTGCGGCAAGCCAAAATCCATCGACAAGAATTCATCCAGCAACACTGGATATTGCGCCAGTTCCTCACAAATCCACGGACTCACCGTTGCCATTTTGACCAGTCGCTGCAAGGCACCACGGCTCTCCATCAACATCACCAAATACACGGTACGGCGCAGCACTGACTCCACCAATGGCATCAAACGCAACAAGGCAACCTGTGGTTGCGGTGACTGTAAGATTGCCTCGATCAAATGCGGCCAGAATTTCTTTAAACGTTCCAGCGCACTGGCTGGAATCTTGCGTAAAGCCTGCCCATGCCAGAAGTTTTGAATCAGGTTTTGGGCATTATCATCCAGTACACTATTGAGACGCTGTTCCAGTTGTGAAAAATCATCAATGGGTGATGCAAATTCCTGTTCCTGAATCAGTTGCTTGAACTGAACCTTGACCTTGTCACGTTTCTGGTTCAGCACATCAACAAAGGCTTGCCAATCTGCAAAGCCCAAAGTCTCAATCATGCGCTGCCTTAACTCAGGTTCATTGGGCAGGGACTGGGTTTGCTGGTCATTCAGTGCCTGAATGGCATGTTCAACCCGCCTTAAAAACAGGTAGGCATCCTCAAGGTCAATCACTGCCTGCTGATCCAGTAATTCAGACTCACCGAGATGGTGCAGATTGACCAGACATTGACGGTCCTGCAACTCACGTTTCGAGCCGCCATAAATGAGTTGAAACACTTGAACGATAAATTCAATTTCACGAATGCCGCCAGCACCAAGCTTAATGTCATCCTCAATATTACGGCGCATCACCTCACGCTCGATCATGGCTTTCATTTCACGCATCGCAGCGAAAGCAGAATAATCGACATAACGGCGAAAAACGAATGGACGCGCCATTTCCATCAGTTCAGCGCCTGCTTTGCCTCCTGTAATCACCCGTGCCTTGATCCATGCATAACGCTCCCATTCACGTCCATGCTGGCTTAGGTATTTTTCCAGTCCCGTATGGCTAATCGCCAGCGCTGAACCATCGCCCCACGGACGCAAACGCATATCAACACGGAATACAAAACCATCTGCGCTAATGTGATCCAGCAGGTAAATTAGCTTTTGTCCCCAAAGAATGCAGAACTGCTGCACATCGATACATTTACGACCATTGGTTTCTCCCTGTTCATCAAAGGCAAAAATGAGATCAATATCGCTAGAAAGGTTAAGTTCTTGTGCACCAAGTTTCCCCATACCAATCACAATCAAGTCCTGAACCTGACCTGAATAGCCTATCGGTTCGCCATGTTTTGCAATCAGGGGAACAAGTGCAAATGCCTTGGCTGCACAGATACAGGCATCGGCAAAATCAGAAAGTTCACGGGTCAGGGTAACGACAT
>CAZKJI010000084.1:0-9777 GCA_964553005.1 uncultured Acinetobacter sp.
TGTGTAAACGTATTGATTATTGGGGAAGATGTGAGGTGAGTCATTTGCATAATTTACAGATGCATGGAAATTCTTGCCAATGAAAATTATTTATTTTAGAAATTTTTGCCATGCAAACTGGATTCTGGTCAGACAGTTTTTTATTTTTGTCAGTGACATTCCAACTGTGTCACATTAAACTCTTTTTTCATGTCAATCATAGATGGATTTAAACATGCTCACCGCCAAAGAAGCTCTGGAACGTTTAAAAGCTGGTAATGCCCGTTTTGTAAAGGGAGAGGCAACTCAGCAGAAGTTACTCACCCATCAGGAACGTGCCGAAATGGCAAGCGAACAAAATCCTTTTGCGATTGTTTTAGGGTGTTCAGACTCTCGTGTGCCTGCGGAAATGGTGTTTGACCAGGGGCTGGGTGACTTATTTGTGATTCGTGTTGCAGGTAATATTGTTGCGCCTTCACAGGTCGGCAGTGTTGAGTTCGCCGCTGAGCGATATGACTGTGCAGTGGTGGTGGTGCTGGGGCATAGCCATTGTGGCGCGATTCAGGCCACCATTGATACCCTGATGCATCCAGAGCAACCGCCATCGTCAAATCTGATGTCGATTGTGAATCGGGTTCGTCCCTCGGTTGAAATCCTGATGCAGACCGAACTGAAAGATGATTTGAAAAAATTGTCTGCGCATGCGGTTCGTTCCAATGTATTTGCATCGGTGA
The DNA here is from genome assembly GCA_964553005.1 of uncultured Acinetobacter sp. GTDB lineage: Bacteria > Pseudomonadota > Gammaproteobacteria > Pseudomonadales > Moraxellaceae > Acinetobacter. The sequence continues at coordinate 714 of CAZKJI010000084.1, forward strand.
ATCAATTGCGTCACGGTTCTGCCGTGCTGGAGCATTTGATTGAAAAAGGTAAAATGATTGTAGTAGGCGCAGAATATTCACTGGAAACTGGAGAAGTGACGTTCTTTGATTTTTGATTTGGGTAGGGGCGGAATTGAATTCGCCCTGAATTAACTGAAATTATTTACTATAAAGCCCCTTTAATATACGGATACGCCAGATTCAACATGATCGGCTGTGCTCTGGCATTCGGGTGAATCTGGTCATTCTGAATCAAAGTTTTATTGCCTGCCACACCCTCCAGAAAGAATGGCAGAAGCTTCACTTTATACTGCTGGCTTACAATTTTATAATTATTCTCAAAAGCCTTGCTGTACGCAGTTCCATAATTTGGTGGTATTTTCATACCAAACAGTAAAACGGTGGCTTTCTGCTTTTGACTCAGTTGTACCAATTGGGCTAAGTTTTTCTGAATCATCTGGGGTGGTTGTCCACGCAAGCCATCATTGCCGCCAAGTTCAATCACCACCACTTCAGGATTATAGGTTTGTAACAATTTTGGCAGTCGTGCCAATGCGCCACTAGTGGTTTCCCCACTGACACTTGCATTGACCACCCTGTGCTGTTTCGGATACTGTTGGTCTAAACGTTGTTGTAACAGGTTCACCCAGCCTTGTTTGGCCTCTATGCCATAACCTGCACTCAGGCTATCACCCACAATTAAAATGGTCTTGGCTGAAACCAGTGTTGGCATCACACAAAGGGTCATGATTGCAACTGTTTTAGAAACTGAACTGATAACTTTAGAATTTTGCATCGCATTTAAAATTTGTCCAAAGGATACGTGACATCATGCCACAACCAATTATTTCTGCCCGAAAAGTTACACAAAATATTCAGATTCATCAGCAAAGCTTAACCATCCTAAAAGACATTCATTTAGATATTTACCAGGGTGAACAGATCGCAATTACGGGACGTTCTGGTTCAGGGAAATCGACTTTACTGGGTATTTTGGCAACGCTGGATCGACCAAGTTCAGGAGAATTGGTGGTGTGTGGGCAAGCGGTTCACACGTTAACGGAAGAGCAGCGCGCACAGGTACGACTGGAAAATATTGGCTTTGTATTTCAGGCATTCCAGCTTTTACCACAACTGAGTGCGCTGGAAAATGTGATGTTGCCGTTGCGTTTGCAACCTGATTTTAACTTTAGACAGGCTGAGCAAAAAGCACTGGCATGGCTGGAACGAGTTGGGCTGGTTCGTCAGGCACAGCAAACCCCGAAAGTTTTGTCAGGTGGTGAGCAGCAACGTGTGGCAATTGCCCGTGCTTTAATTGCCGAGCCTAAAATTATCTTTGCTGACGAACCGACAGGCAATCTGGATGGACAGACGGCAGAAGAAGTTGAGCAACTGCTATTTGCTTTAAATAAAGAATTGGGTACAACTTTGGTGCTGGTGACGCATGACCAGAATCTGGCGGCTTTGTGCCAGCGTCATGTCAAACTGGTTGATGGGCGGATTCAGGAAATTGTAAAGCTTGAGGAGGGAAGATGAACTCAATTCTCAAGCCCTTATTGCTACAAAGTTTTCGTACAGGTGGACTGTATTTATTGATTATTGCTTTGTCTCTGGCGATTAGTGCCACTACCGCATTAAAATTTAGTAATAGTCAGGTTCAGAATGCGGTGGCATTGCAGGCTGCGGAAATGCTGGGTGCTGATCTGATCATGTCGGATAATAATCCAATTCAGACTAAATGGTTACAACAGGCGCAAAAGCTGAATTTACAGCAAGCACCTGTCACGGTGTTTGGCTCAATGGCGCATACTCAGGACCAGTTTGTGATGGTCAATGTCAAGGCGGTGGATGAGCATTTTCCATTGCGTGGCAAACTGGACATTCAGCCTAAAGCAGAATCCATTCAACAAGGTCAGGTGTGGCTAAGTCCGCGAGCGATGGATTTATTGCATAGCAAACTGGGCGATCAGGTTGCGATTGCCGATGGTCAATTTACCGTGACAGGTGTGATTGAACATGATTCCAATCAGGAACTTGGATTTTCAGGTTTTTCACCGACAGTGATGATTCATCAGGCAGATATTGCCAAGACCAATGCGATTCAGGTCGGCAGCCGTATTGAATATCGTCTGCTGATGGCAGGTTCGCCCGAGCAAGTGAAAGCCTTTAAAAAAATCTTTAAGCAGCAAAAAAATCAATTGCATTCTGAACAGCAGCAACACCAGCAGTTGCAGGATAATGAGCAAAGTTCGCTTAAACTTCGTGATGCCAATCAATCTAATACCCGTTTGATGAAGCCGATTGAAAATCTGGATACATTCCTGCAACTTGCCAATTTATTGACCATTTTGCTGTGTGGTATTGCCATCGCATTAACCAGTCAGCGTTATGTACAGCAAAATCAGGACCATATTGCCTTGATGCGTTGTTTGGGGGCGAGTAAGCGTCAGATTTTATTTGCCTATATTGCCTTGCTTGGTATTGTCAGTCTGTTGTCGATTGCTTTAGGCAGTTTAATTGGTATTGGGCTAGGCTATGGCTTATTGCATTTGATGCTGCAACTGATTCCACAACTGCAACTGAGTTTTGCTGTAACCGATCTATTGCTGGCGTTGCCTGTGGCAATTTTTACCAGTGTGATGGTGCTGATTGGTTTTATCCTGCCAAGTATCTGGGAATTGCTGAATACACCACCTATTCGGGTGATCCGCCAGCAGGAGCGTTCGCGTAAATCTTATTTTGCCATGTTTACAGTGGGCGTGATGAGCCTGATTATTTTTAGCTTGGTATTGAGCGATAACCTCACTTTAAGCCTATTGGTTTTAACTGCAATTTTAATTCTTTGCACTGTGCTTTATACCCTGATTTGGCTGCTACTCAAAGCCATTAAACAACTGAAACATCCAATTTCGGCTTATGTACGGATTCCCCATCAGACTGCCTTGCAAGTCACTGCGCTGGCTTTAGGCTTAAGTTTAATTACGGTACTCAGTGTGCTGAGAACCGATTTATTACAGCGTTGGCAACAACAATTGCCTGAGGGTACACCGAATCAGTTTGTGTATGGTTTGCCGCCTTTTGATATGCCGCAGTTCAAGCAGCAACTTGAGCAGAATCACTGGCAATCTACACCGTTGTATCCTAATATTCGGGGACGTTTAATTGCAAAAAATGGACAGGCCTTTGCGCCTGAGCTGGTCAGGCAGAATAATTCATTACGCCGTGAACTGAATCTGACGCAGGCGGCAGAATATCCTAAAGATAATGTGATTACGGAGGGCAATCCGAAATTTAGCCAAGTCGGGCAGGTGTCAGTAGAAGCTAAACTGGCAAATGAATTGGGCATTAAAATCGGTGATCGTCTTGATTTCAGTTTGCCAGAGGGCACGTTGCAGGTAACCGTGATCAATCTGCGTTCAGTGGAGTGGGAAAGTTTTAGCCCAAACTTTTTCTTTATCTTTTCACCGCAAAGCATGGATGAAAATGCAGGCAGCTATCTGGGCAGTTTTTATGTACCGCCAGCAGATCAGCCAAAAATGGTGCAGCTGATTCAGCAATTTTCCAATACCGTATTTATTGATGTGGGGCGGATTCTGGATGAAGTCAAGCGTCTGGTGGATGTACTGGTGCAGATCATTACCGTATTGGCATTGTTGGTGGGGCTGTCTGGTGTATTGGTGTTGATTGCTTGCCTGAATGTGCTGATGGATGAACGCCGTAAGGAAGTGGCGTTATTACGATCTTTTGGCAGTGGTAAAAACAGGCTAAAACAGATGTTAAGTCTGGAAATTGGTTTTATTGGCTTGCTGTCGGGCTTGGTGGCCTGTTTATTTGCCGAGGTGATCAGTGCGATTGCCAGTTATAAAATGCAAATGGCGATTCAGTGGCATCCTGCGATTTGGCTGATTTTACCGTTAAGCATGATGCTGATTTGTATGTTGATTGGTCGTTATCGCCTGAGTTATTTATGTGATATTCCACCGTTGCAGAGTTTAAGAGAAATGAATCAGTCTTGATGAAAGAAAGGCTTTAAAATGAGGGATTCCAAGAATCCCTTAATTTGTGATACTAATAGTAATTGAGTGTCCTGTTTTAGAAACCATTGTGACTAACGCATCTAATGTAAATTTCGATATTTTTGCATTGATTGCATCAGATAAGCGAGGACGACTAACACCTAATATTTCAGCAGCTTCTTCTTGCTTGAAATGATTTTCTTGTACCCAATCAGCAACGACTCTGGTTAAAGCTAATTTTGCATTGGCTAAAACATCTGCTTCTTTTTTTAAATTTCCAGCATCTTCTAAGCCTAAATCTGCAAAAATATTGTCTGTTGGTTGAGTGATATGGCGAATTTGTGTATCAATCTTGCTCATATTGTTTCTCCAATATTGAGGTTTTAGCTAAGTTGATTCTGCCTTAAAATCTCATTCCATAATGGATCAAGCCCTGTACTTAATTCTGTGCAATAGAAATAAAAAGCAGCGAGTAATACAGTACCTATAATTAAAGCACCGATCTGAATCAAAGCAGGTTTTTGTATTTTTTCTCCCAGATACCATGCACCTGCCAATAAAGCACCCATCATCATGCCACCAATATGTGCCGCATTATTGATGCCTGCCACGGTGAAACCAAACACAAGGTTAATTGCCATTACCATCAATAATGATTTCTTGTCCAGCCAAAAACGTTGCTGAGGCAAAGGTGGAAACAATGAAATAACAGTGAGTGCTGCGCCCAATCCCATCACTGCACCAGACGCACCTGCGCTGATATGGGGGATGAGGGACGATTGTAGTCCCGCAAGGCGATCAAAATGTTGTAATAATTCATAGCCATCACGAATAGTCAGATAGCTGGAAAGTACACTGCCCATCAAACCAGCCAGCACGTACATTCCGATATAATACAGCCGACCAAACAACTGTTCTGCCACACTGCCAAAAATATACAGTGCCCACATATTCAGCATCAGGTGAATCAAGCCAAAATGAAAAAACATGCTGGTAAATAAACGTTCAGGCTGTCCCAGAAAGGTCAGTGGGGTAAAATCTGCGCCCCAGGCAATTGCATCTACAGGCACTGGGTCGGTAATATTCACACCTGAAACAATTTGCCAGCCAAATAATCCGACATTGACTGCGATCAGTAGCGCGGTAAACCACCATGTTTGTATCTGTAACTTTTGATTATTGATTTGTGGTGGTGTCATTTCAGTCATAGGTTTAAGCAAGTGGTTGATGTAAAAATAGCTTAGCATGAATATATCCTACAAAATATCAACGGTTTTTACGCAGTCTGTTGATATTTTGCAGAACAGATGCCCTAGGAGTGATGCACTTTAATGAAAGCCTTTTTAGCGCGCGCGCTCATGTTGATGATTGGTTTGGTATTGCTCATCCAGCTCTGGATTTTTAGCAGTCTGGTGTGGTGGCGTACTCATCCTGTTGCAACCACCATGTTTATGCGTTGGGATTATCTGACTGACTTTAAACCAATCAAGCAGCAATGGCGTGATTATGATGAGATTAGTGATAATTTTAAACATGCAATTCTAGCGGCCGAGGATGCCAAGTTTATCCATCATCATGGCTTTGACATTGAGGGTATTCAGGATGCATTGGAACGAAACAATGAAAAGGGCAAAATTGTAGCGGGTGGCTCTACCATTTCGCAGCAATTGTCAAAGAACCTGTTTCTCTACAATAAACGTTCCTTTATCCGAAAAGGGCAGGAAGTGGTCGCGACATGGATGATGGAGCGAATGTGGTCAAAACGCCGTATTCTTGAAGTGTATATGAACTCGGTGGAGTTTGGACAAAATATCTATGGGGTTGAGGCGGCAGCACAGTTTTATTATGGTAAAAGTTCAAAAAGCCTGACCCGTGAACAGGCTGCTTTTCTTGCTGCATTATTACCTAACCCAAAATATTATCAGGATCATAAGGATGACCGAAAACTTCAGTACCGTAAAAGAAGCATCCTGAAATATATGAATGCAACCCAGATTCCAGAATAAGCCCATCTTAAAGTGTGATGAAGTGAAAAAAAGCCCAATATTTTTGGGTTTTTTTACCAAATTGAAATAATTTTGCAGCATACTTAAACCATGTCTTGATCAATGATAAATCAACAAGGTTTGGTATGAATACGGCAGTGGCTCCAACGACCCCAATAGAATACAGCTATAATGACCGCTATATTAATCGTGAACTTTCGATTCTCGATTTCCATCTGCGCGTTTTGGAACAGGCAGTCGATCCACTTCATCCATTATTGGAGCGGATGAATTTCTTGTTGATTTTTTCCCGTAACCTTGATGAGTTTTTTGAAATTCGTGTTGCAGGAATGATGGAACAATTGACGCTGGGCAATGAAAGCCGTAGCCCAGATGGTTTAACACCGAAACAGGTGCTTGATCAGATTTCTAAAACTGCACATGCTGCCATTGAACGTCAATACCGTATCCTGAATGAACAAATCCTGCCGAAGTTACGTGAGGAAGATATTTGTTTCTTACGCCGTGGTGAATTAACTCCTGCACAGTCGGCATGGGTTAAAAAGTATTTTCAGGAACAGGTCGCACCTGTTTTAACACCAATCAGCCTTGATCCTGCACATCCATTCCCACGTTTGGTGAATAAAAGTCTGAACTTTATCGTGACACTAGAGGGTAAAGACGCCTTTGGCCGTCACATTGACTTGGCGGTTGTGCCTGCACCGCGTTCTTTACCGCGTGTGGTGCGTTTACCTGATGAATTGACAGGTGGTAAAGAGCATCATGTGATGTTGTCCGCAATCATCCATGAGCATGTGTCTGACCTGTTCCCTGGCATGACTGCAACGGGATGTTACCAATTCCGTGTCACCCGTAATGCAGACTTGGCATTAAACGAAGATGTCGAAGATCTAGCAAAAGCCTTAAAAGGCGAATTAAGTTCACGCCGTTTTGGTCGTGCGGTACGTCTGGAAGTCACGCACAACTGCCCAAAACATATTTATGAATATTTGCTGGATGAATTTGATCTGAATGAAGAACAGCTCTATCGAGTTGATGGCCCAGTCAATTTGGCACGTTTACTCTCCAATTTTAAACGTCCGCACTTGCGTTATGACTCACATACGCCTGTGATTCCCAAAGTCTTTAAAAAGACTGAAAGTATTTTTTCAGCCATGCAGAAACAGGATATTTTGCTGCATCATCCGTTTGAATCATTTGCACCTGTGATTCAACTGTTACGTGAAGCTGCGCGTGATCCACAAGTATTGGCAATTAAACAAACGCTGTACCGTAGTGGGGCGGATTCGGAAATTGTACAGGTTTTGGCAGAAGCAGCGCGTAATGGTAAAGAGGTGACGGCTGTCATTGAGTTGCGTGCCCGTTTCGATGAAGAATCCAATATTGAAGTGGCCAATGTGCTGCAAGAGGCAGGGGCTGTCGTGGTTTACGGCATTGTTGGTTATAAAACCCATGCCAAAATGATCCTTGTTGTACGCCGTGAAAACAATAAACTGGTGCGTTATGTACATTTGGGAACAGGGAACTACCATGCCACCAATGCGCGTATTTATACCGATTATGGTTTGATGACCACAGATAAAGACATTTGCGAAGATGTACACCGTATTTTTCAGGAATTGACAGGAATGGGCAAAATGGCGAAGCCGAAAAAGCTTCTCCATGCGCCCTTTACCTTGCATGCACAATTGATCAATTATATTGATGAAGAAATTGCCAATGCCAAAGCGGGCAAGCCAGCGCAAATTATTGTCAAGGTCAATGCCTTAACCGAAGTACAACTGATCAATAAACTGTATGAAGCCTCTCAGGCTGGTGTTCAGATTGACCTGATTATTCGCTCAATCTGCTGCCTGCGTCCAGGCTTGCCAAATCTGTCTGAAAATATCCGTGTACGATCGATAGTAGGACGTTTCCTTGAACATACCCGTGTCTATTACTTTAGCAATAATGGCAATCCACGTATTTATTGCTCAAGTGCAGACTGGATGGATCGCAACCTGTTCAATCGTGTTGAGGCATGTTTCCCAATTGAAGACCCAGCATCGAAAAAACGGATTTATCAACTTGGTTTACTTAATTATCTCAAGGATAATCAACAGGCATGGTTGTTACAGGGTGATGGTGTGTGGGAACGAGCTAAACTAGCCGCTGGTGAAGAGCCCCATAATGCACAGCAGATTTTGCTGGATGCAATTAAATAATGGATCGTGTCGTTCCAGCATACCAGTTTGGTGTGCTGGAATATTCTGCAATTAAACAGGCAAGCAGGCCTTTAAACAGGTTCTTCCAGCCTCGGATTGAACCGTAAGATGTCCACCTAGCCGTTCCAGACGTGTTTGCATACTTCTTAGCCCAACACTCATTCCCGCATTCTGAACCGCTTCTACATCAAAGCCAATACCATTGTCTTCAATGTCCAGTACCAGTTGCCCATTGGAGAAAAACAGGGCGCATTTTACCGATGTTGCCTGACTATGTTTCAGGATATTGGTCAGGGCTTCTTCTGCGACTCGAAGCAATGTTAAACACACCAGCGGAGTTGGCTGTTTTTGCCATGATTCAGGAAAAGACCATTTTGTTGTGATGTCCAGCTCATCAAACAGTTGAGTGAAACGATGCCTTAAAGGCGCTCCCCATAAAATGGGTGTGTCAGGCACTTTGGCACCTGTACTTGAACCACTGTCAATCACCTGCCGTAAGTCGTCCCTTAGTATTTTGGGTGGTGTTTCAAAAAGTATGCTGACATTAAATAAAGCCATTATTGATGTAAAAAAAGGTTAAGTCGAAAGCTTTAAAATGGGGCGAATTCAAACATGAGGTGCGACAGTTTCAAAAGCCTTATGATAATCAACAAGCTGAGCAAATTTCTCTAATGGTGTAAGCCAATCTAACGCCTTTCTAGGACGAGTATTGAGTGACATGGCAACTTGATTTAAATAATGCTGATCTGGCTGATTTAAATCAATTCCTTTAGGTAAATATTGCCTAGGGTCTGTTGAGAATTACCGAGAGTTAATTAAGCTCGCGCACAATTGAATC
>CAZKJI010000085.1:0-9774 GCA_964553005.1 uncultured Acinetobacter sp.
GCTCAGGTTCAATCTGGCACAATAATGGATGCCCCTGTGAACGTGCATAATTATTCACCTGATTCGCTTTTGTTTCTGCAATATCACGTGGATAAATACCTGCTGTTCCTTTGCCTTCATAATGAACGGTTAACATCACCTGATTGGCCTGCTCAAAACTCATTGCAAAGTAGCTTTGTAGCACATCAATTACGAAATCCATTGGTGTGTAATCATCATTCATTAAAACAACAGCATAGAGTGGTGGCCGCTTCAACTCTGGTGGGGCCGTTTGCACAACCACCTCTCCCTCATGCTCCTTTTGCGAGTCACTTAAACGTGGATTCAAGTGCCAGTCAACATAACCCGATTGATGAAAGGAGTTTTTCACTTCACTTAAATTCATTTGACGTTTGTATCTTCGCATATTGAGTTCTTAATCTAAAAATTTACTGGGCATTTGCTTCAGCTTGAGGGATTTCCGACACGAAAGCAGAACTTACATCAACAGGTTTACCACGCTGCCAGCTAAAACGTTTAATTACAGGCGTACCTGAACCTGATAAACGCACTTCGATAAATTGAGGTGTAAAGCCCTTTGGCATGGTCCATCGACCAGTCAAGCGCTCAAAGTCTTCAAAATTAAAGTTTTTATCCTCTAACGGTATATCCAGTATTTCAGTGTCCTTAATCAAACGTAATTCAACTGTACCCATTGCACGGCGTTTATTTGGACTCACCTGAACCAGATCCAGCTGATATTCAAAAGCATTTTCAGGAAGTGATTTAATCGCAAAATCCTGAACCGTTAAGCTTAGACCGCCACGCTGCCTAAGAATGTCACGATAAATGGTATTCATGCTTGCAAATTGCGCTTTATCTGCATTGGCCTGATTAATTCCCTTGAATAATTCCTCTGCATTGCCAACAGCCATATCTCGTTCTTGCACAGCGGCATTCAGGCTTTTGCTTACAGAATCGAGCGCGGCTTTTTGCTTCTGTACCACATCAACAAGTTGTTCTGCGTCCGCATCATAACCTACAACGGTTAATCCCTGACGATGACCGACAGTGTAACCAAGCATAAAACTGCTGCCAATAAGTAAAGTTGCAGCAATGACTAAAGGTAAATTCGTTTTGAGGAATTTATTTTTGTTAACGGAACTCTCTGGTAAAGTGGTCGGTTCAGCGTTTTCCATCATCATCTCTATCGTTATGGACTACATCAAAGCACACATTTAAATCCATATTTAAATGTGTGTGAAGTAAAAAAGCGTTTTTTATGGTAATAAGCCGATACCATCCAAACCAGCAGCCTCATCAAAGCCAAACATCAGGTTCATATTTTGAACAGCCTGACCAGCCGCACCTTTCACCAAATTATCCTGTGCAACCAGAATAATTAACTTGTTGGGCTGTGGACGATACAAAGCGATTCGTAATTCATTGGCACCACGGACACTACGGGTTTCAGGCGAACTATTGGCTGGCATCACATCCACAAAGCGTTCATGCTGGTAAAAACTTTGGTAAAGTTCCTGCAAATCGGTTTGCTGGCCTTGCTCTGTCAGGTCTACATAAATGGTACTGAGCATGCCACGAATCATGGGTACTAAATGGGGTACAAAAATAAGCTGGTCAAACTGGCCTTGTTGACCTGAGATATTCTCCAGCGCTTCAACAATCTCAGGATGGTGGCGATGGCCAGCAACACCATAAGCCTTGAAATTATCCGCATTTTCGCTATAGATCATGCCCAGACTGGCTTTGCGACCTGCACCAGATACGCCTGATTTTGCATCAACAATAATGCTTTGTGTGTTTATTAATTGATTTTGTGCTTTTAATAATGGTGCCAAACCCAACTGTACTGTAGTTGGATAACAGCCTGGATTACCAATCACCTGGGCATTTTTAATTTTTTCACGATTGAGTTCAGTCAAGCCGTATACCGAATCTTTTAGTACTGTTGGACAGCTATGCTGCATGCCATACCATTTCTCGAATTGTTCTAAATTCTGTAAACGGAAATCAGCAGCAAGATCAATGACTTTTGTACCAGCAGCAATCAGTTCTTCAGCATGTTGCATAGCAACCCCATGAGGTGTTGCAAAAAATACAACATCGCATTGCTTAAGCAGATCAAGGTTAAGATCGGAGAACTCAAGATCAGTATGTCCACGTAAACTTGGGAACATATCCGCGACACGCTTTCCTGCTTCGGTTCGGGAAGTTAGAACACGCACTTGAGCTTGTGGATGTCTTAATAATAGACGCAATAATTCAACGCCTGTATATCCAGTTCCCCCAACAATTCCAACAGAAATCACGTGCTCTACCTCAAATGATATATGTAGCACTAGTATGGCAGTTTGATAGGATTTTCACAATCCACAACCCTATAACTCATATAGTGTTTCTTATGTTTATGGCTTTATATATAACAAATCCAGAAATTCATGGAATCGCCACTACGGGACTTAATCGGTGTAAAAGATTCGCTATTCAGCAAAAAACAGTGTAAAAGATATTTTTAAATCGTTTTACTGCTGCTGATTTTACCACTGGTCAAGAAATACTATTGAATCATTGAAGTATTCGCATAGAATAAAAAACCATGCGGTAATAATAAATTTCATGGATGTAAATTTTGGAGAGCTGGAATGCCTTCTTTGAGTGTAAAACAAAGAACATATCGTCATATTGGTTTAGGCTTGGGCACACTTATATTAAGTTCAGTACTCATTAGTTGTGGTAGTGGGGAAAGCAAGGCACGTATTGAGAATACTCCTGTTGTTTCAGTTCCAAAACCAAAGAATTTTGATATTAAAGTTCCTGTGGAAATGCGTAATGTCGTTGTTAAAGTTCTCGACAATACCGATAATGCGGTTGTTATTGAGCAAACAGTCACAACCACGACAGACCTCAGCCTGACACTCCCCATCATTCTTAACCGCAGTCATTTATATCGAGTTGAGATATCCACACGTCCAAATTCACTCATTTATGATTTTATTAGTGGCCAATACCAGAATTTTTCCATGAACCTGCACGCACTCGTTGACGTGGATACGACTAACCTGACTCAAAATATTTTTATTAACCCAAGTTCGGAAGCTATTTATCAACGAGCATTAGTCCGCTCTGGGCAGCTCCCTAACGAAGCAGAAGATCCAACACGCATTAGCTCATTGCATCTAAAAATGGCCTCTGTTGATGTAAGTACAGCGTTATTAAATGCCTTTCATGCAATGAATATCCACAATCTTGAACCATCTTATTTATTAAGCACCTTTACCCCACAAAATATAAATTTGCCCCAGCAAGAGAATCTTTATACAACCACTTATTTAAGTTTTGGTTATTTAAAGCAATGGGCAAATCAATTTCCAAATAGTACTTTTACAGAATTTACCAAAAATCTGGCTATAGATTTACGGGATGGCTATCTGGATGCAAAAACAATTCGTGGAAATCAAGCAAATTTAAGCTCCATTATCCCTGCTGCTCCTGAAAATATTGATCCTGCTAAAAATACCCTGATGAATATTACCAATAATCAAAAAAATATTCGAAATCAATATGCGACTTCTTTAAGAGCAGCCGTATTTGAGCTTGCAAATAATTACCAACAGCAAAGCTTAAATCCAGCAGGTTATGTTTTATTACAGCAGAACAGCTATACAGGTGCTGAACCTTTCATAGACTCTACATCTTCCTTCCGTATTGCTGGTGCTGGAGATTATCGCCGTGCTGTCGGTTTTGTAGATGAAACAGGAAGTTGCAATGGTTCAAAATATCCATGTAAACAAGGCATAACAGGCATCAATCTAGTCAATCCTAATCTACCATCTATCGAATACTTAATTGGTCATTACGAGGATAAGGTTAATCGATGTCAATTAAATATCCGTGCCAATGGCGCACTGGAACTGATCAAGGATTCAAAAATATATCGCTCAGTGCTAGATGCGGACAGCACCGATAATTTATTACAGCTTCCAGACCCGACAAAATCTGAATATTTACTAAACAGTAGTTCTCCAGAACCCAATAATGACTCTTTCAAATATGCATTTGTACAGATTCGCATTAAGGCCAATCAGGTATTAAGTGCTCAAGCAGGTTTGGATAGTCGCAAGGCACCTGATGAGCAATTACAGGAAACTCAGCTACAATGTAATTTTAGCTAGATATACCACCATGCAGGCAACTGAATATTTTTCAATTGCCTGCGATGATGTAAATAGTCTGGATCATGCTGGCTGACTCGATGCCAAAATGCAGGACTATGATCAAAATGTTGTGTATGCACCAGTTCATGCACACATACCGCACGAACATTTTGCTCAGGCATCAACACCAATGCCGCATGAAGCATAATATCGTGCTTTGAACTACAGCTTCCCCACCGTGTTTTAGGTCTTCGGATTGTACAGCTTTGATAAGACAAACCTGTTTCCTGACTGATCTGGTTTAAATATTCAGGTAAAAACTGTTTTGCATAGCCAAGCGTTGCAGCCTGTAAAGCTTTTTCAGGTTGTTGATTGCGAATGAGTAAAATATGGTGTTGCCAGTCGAATTTAAAAATATTGCGTTGCTGCTGCTGAATAATTTTAAAGGGCTGTAAATGATAAAATAAATCGAGTTGTTCTGGAAAAGCAGTCGTTAAATTTAATTGTTTTTGTTGTTTGTCCCAAGTCTCGATTAACCACTGTTGTGATGTATCTAAAAACTGTTGAACCTGCTTTTTAGTACAAAATAAAGGAACCGTTAAACGAATACCTGACGGTTCAACACGCAGACGCAAATTTCGTGCGCTGGCATGTCGAACCATTTTAATTTCAGGTAATTGAGCAGTTGATGAAATCTGAGGCATTACTGGGCTGTGCGTTCTTCAATACCATTATTGGTTGCAACAATCGCAATACTAGCAGGGTTTAGTGCAAAAATACCATTGGTCACCACACCTGGAATATTGTTGAGTGTTTTTTCCAGTTCAGTCGCATTTAAGACATTGAGGTTAAAAACATCCAGAATCACATTACCATTGTCAGTGACAACACCCTCACGATAAACGGGATCACCACCCAAGGCAACAATCTTGCGTGCAACCGCAGAACGCGCCATTGGAATTACTTCCACAGGCAATGGAAAATCACGCCCTAATTGATCCACCCATTTTGAGTCATCCACGATACATACAAACTTCTTGGCAATTGAAGCAACGATTTTTTCACGAGTTAATGCAGCACCGCCCCCTTTAATCATATGCATATGACGGTCAATTTCATCTGCACCATCGACATAGGCATCCAGACCACCCACCGAGTTCATGTCAACCACTTCAATTCCAAGTTTTTTCAGGCGCTCAGCCGTTGCATTGGAACTTGCCACTGCTGCCTCTAACTGCAATTCAGGCAACAAATCAATTAAAAAATTGACAGTACTTCCAGTTCCTACGCCCAAGATGCCGCCTTTGGGCAAATGTTTCAATGCCGCTTTTGCCGCAGCTTGTTTTTTTTCATCTTGGGTTGCATATAGACTCATGACTTCACTCAACTATTTTGACATTTGCTGCAAGAAAACAGCGCAAATGCACAGGGGTTTGCTACAATGATTGCCTATTTTAAACTGTTATAGGGAAGATGAACATGCTGTCTCGTGTGGTACGACAAATTTTACAAGCAACGGTTTATGACGTTGCGATTGAAACACCGCTTGAAGCAGCTCCACGAATTAGTCAAAAAATTAACAATAATATTCGATTTAAACGTGAAGATTTACAACCTGTATTCTCTTTCAAGCTACGCGGTGCTTACAACAGGATTAGCCAACTTCCTAAAGATCAACTCGATCGAGGTGTGATTTGCGCATCAGCAGGTAACCATGCACAAGGTGTTGCTTTATCTGGAAAAAAACTCGGCATCCCTGCCATTATTGTTATGCCAAGCACCACGCCAGACATTAAGGTGCAAGCGGTAAAAAATCTGGGTGGTCAAGTTGTCCTGCATGGTGACAGCTTTGATATTGCCAATAAATATGCCAAACAACGTGCTGAAACTGAGGGCTTGGTCTTTATCCCTCCTTATGACGATGAACTGGTGATTGCTGGCCAGGGCACGATTGCCAATGAATTACTGCGTCAATGGCGTGACGTGGAATATGTCTTTGTTGCTGTAGGCGGTGGTGGCCTGATTGCGGGTGTCGCTGCATATTTGGGTGAGGTTGCCCCTCATGTCAAGGTGGTGGGCGTTGAATATGAGGAATCCGCCTGCCTAAAAGCTGCTCTTGAATCTAATGAACGCGTGATTCTGCCACATGTGGGTTTATTTGCGGATGGTACAGCCGTTGCTCAAATTGGTGAATTGCCTTTTGAAATGATCCGCTTATCTAAGTCAGATAATTCTGGTCCAATTGTTGATCCAACAATTGTTACAGTCAATACCGATGAAATCTGTGCCGCAATCAAAGATACCTATGATGAAAATCGCAGTATCGTTGAACCATCAGGGGCGATGGCCTTAGCTGGGATCAAAAAATACGTTACCGAACATCAGCTCACTGGAAAGAACATGGTTTCAATTGTTTGCGGTGCAAACATGAACTTTGATCGTCTCCGTTATATTGCTGAACGTACCGAATTGGGTGAACGTAAAGAAGCAATCTATGCCGTCACAATTCCTGAGCAGAAAGGTGCATTTCTTAATTTCTGCCGTGCTCTACAAGGTCGTAATATTACTGAGTTTAACTATCGTGCCAGTGATGATAGCCAAGCTCAAGTATTTGTTGGGATTAGCTTGAAAGGTGGCGAAGTTGAACGTCACGAAATCCATGAATTACTCAAGCAACAATATGATGTCGATGATTTATCCGATGATGAAGTTGCAAAACTGCATATTCGTTACTTAATTGGTGGTCACGCCAATCTTGAAAATGAACGCTTGTTCCGTGTTGAATTTCCAGAGCGTCCAGGTGCATTACTCACATTCTTGGAACGCCTAGGTCCAACACATAACATTACTCTATTTCATTATCGTAATCATGGTGCAGCCGAAGGTCGTGTTTTAGTCGGTTTACAAGCAACTGATGCAAAACAAAATCCAGATGGGTTGATCGAAACTTTAGAGAAAATTACTTATCCATATGCTGAAATCAGTGACAATACTGGTTACAAACGTTTCCTTAAATAAATCACCTCATCATTTAAAGCCGACATCATGTCGGCTTTATTTTTACCCAGTGATCTTGATCTTTTATATGTGATCGCAAACAAAATCATTACAAACAGATCAATTAATCCGCCTTAAAATGAATAAAAAGACATTTTTATCATTTAGTTAAGGACAGTTATGGCACAGTTTGCAGTCATTGGTTTAGGTAGTTTTGGAGCAACTGTTGCCTTAGAACTGACCAAACTCAATCATGATGTGATTGGGATCGACACCATTAAACGAAATGTAGAGAGCTTAGCTGATCGCATTACCCATGCCGTGATTGCAGATGCAACCGATGAACATGTATTAGAAGAACTGAATATCCAAAATTGTGATGCCGTGGTGGTCGCGATTGGTGAAGATATTGAAGCCAGTATTCTTTGTGTTTTAAATCTAAAAAATTTAGGGGTGGATAAAATCCTCGTTAAAGCTAAAACTAAAGCCCACCACACCATTTTGTCTCATTTGCATGTCAGTAAAATTATTCACCCTGAGGAAGATATGGGGGTTCGGATTGCACAGGCATTAAATTATCCAATGGTCAGCCGTTATATGGATTTGAGTGATGAACGTTATATTGTCAAGGTTCCTGTGCATGAAAAACTAAACAATGTGAATTTGTCTGGTATCTTAAAACAAGAACCTCACATCAAGCTTTTACTACTAAAGCGAGATCAGAAAATCCTCTATGAAACGGACAGCAATTTTACCCTACAGACGGGTGACGTTCTCATTCTGGAAGGCTTGCTAAACCATCTCCGAAAACTTTCAGGATGTTTCCTATAAATGACAATAAAAATAAATTCCCAAAAGATATTCAACCTGAGCCCACCCTCACTGCTGGCAATTGGTTTTCTCAGTTTTATTGTGATCGGAACAATATTACTCAAACTACCTTTTGCCAATAATGGCAATGTCAGTTGGATGGATGCCTTATTTACCGCAACTTCTGCGGTAACG
The DNA here is from genome assembly GCA_964553005.1 of uncultured Acinetobacter sp. GTDB lineage: Bacteria > Pseudomonadota > Gammaproteobacteria > Pseudomonadales > Moraxellaceae > Acinetobacter. The sequence goes on from CAZKJI010000085.1 coordinate 8,157, forward strand.
ATTACAGGCTTATCGGTGGTGAACCTGAGTGAATCATTCAACCATTTTGGGCAGTTTATTATCTTGTTACTGATTCAGTTTGGTGGTTTGGGTTTTATGACCTTTGCAATTTTGGCGGCGTTAAGCCTTGCCCCAAAACTCGGTCTGAAACAGCAAATGATGGCGCAGGACAGTTTAGGCCAAACCAGCCTATCCAAAGTAACCTTTGTAGCCAAAGGCGTAGTGATCTATACCCTGTTTTTTGAATTGATTGGCGTGCTTATATTAACCATATCATTTACACCGATTTATGGCTTTGCGCGTGGACTGTATTATGCAATTTTTTACAGTATTTCCGCGTTTAATAATGCAGGTTTCTCATTATTTAACAATAATTTAATGAGCTTTCAAAATAATTATCTCATTTGCCTGACCATCAGCTTGCTGTATACTGTGGGTGGAATTGGCTTTCTGGTTTTAATTGACATCAAGCAAAACAAACGCTGGAGCAAGCTCACACCAAATAGCAAACTGATTCTTAGTACGATTACCATCCTGAATCTGGTGGCCTTTGTTTTAATATGGCTATTAGAATCCAATAATCCGTTGACTTTAGGTTCCATGAGTCTGGGTGAACAAGCCATGAATGCCTGGTTTCAGGCCACAGTTCCCCGCTCTTCTGGTTTCAATACCATTGATACAGGTGCGATGGAGCATAGCACCGCCTTACTGACCATGTTGCTGATGTTTATTGGTGGTGGTTCCCTGAGTACAGCAGGCGGCATTAAAGTAGGCACTTTCGTTATTCTGGTGTTATGTGTGATTTCATTTTTAAGACGCAATGAAGAAATCCGTATTTTCAACCATTCCGTATCACAGGAAACCACCTATAAAGCACTCGCGGTAACCGCAATTACAGGGATGCTGGTATTTACAGGTTGCTTTATCCTGTTGCTTTTAGAACCTAAACTGGATGCACTGGACCTGATGTTTGAGGTGGTTTCGGCCGCCTGCACTGTGGGCCTGTCGCGTGGCGTAACAGGTGAACTGCATGATGGCAGCTTATTTGTCTTGAGTTTACTGATGTATACAGGTCGCTTGGGGCCACTGACCCTTGCCTACTTAATTGCAACGCCAAAGAAAAGCCGTTTAAAACATGCCATTGCCAACATTCAGATTGGGTAATGATCTAAAGGCTGCTCAACCACAATCACTTGTCGACAAATCCCATCAGCTTGGCGTTGTTGTTCAAATTCAGCTTTAGACATGACTTCAAAATGATCACAAAAACTGATTTCATGTTCATCTATGGAATAAATCAAGGACTGATTTCCAACGCCGCCCAAAGTGTCATAAAATACAATCACAAATTTACCTGCTTCAAACGCCTGTTGAATCTCTGCATAAGTCAAGGCAGCCCGAATGAGAATCTGTAGGCGTTGTGCATCAACATAACTGTGCTGTTCTTTCTCATCAATATTTGGGTCAGGATCAGTATACAGTGATACTTCAAATCCCAATTTTTTCAGAGCCACAGCCAAGGCAATAGTAAATGTTCCCTCTTCCTGATCATGGCGACACAGTTGAATCAGGTCAGCAATATCAATATGGGTTTGATATTGCTTTATAATCAGCCAGA
>CAZKJI010000086.1:0-9656 GCA_964553005.1 uncultured Acinetobacter sp.
GCCTTACTGCGAACATCCAGCCATATCTGATATTTTTCCACCCATGTTTGAGCAAATTCAATTAAATCCTGAGCGGAACCTTGTTTGAGTTCAAATTCAACTTCACAGATTTTCGCCTGATCTTTGCCTGTACGAATTTCGCCATCATCCAGACACACTTCAATCTGTGAATGATTAAACTCAAATACGTGATAAGTACGCTGCACATCGGTTTGAAATTGTAATTGTAAATCGGCAGGCGCATCGCCTAAGATGTCACGCAACACACTTTGAACGGTCTGGTTATGCTGATAAAGCGATAAATCCAGTTCAGGTTCCTGTTCACATTTACCCAATACAACATCTTCTTCTATCCGTTGTAAATGATTTTTACTGGCTGCCTTAAACGTTTGTACCCAGCCATCGCCTTCCTGACGTAGGCGAATGGCGACATAGTTTTTTGCGAGCAGGCGATCTGGCGTATCGTAGTATTTTGCCTGTAAATGAATTTTTTGTGCCTTATGCTTGTTTAATGTTTGTAAAACAGTTTTTTTCTTGGATTCAGGAAGTTGAAATTTAAGCTCGATTTCCATGATGTTATGACTCCTGAGCGCAAAGAATGATAAATATAAAATGAGTATAACGGGTTGACCTCAAGAATGATTGTAAAGTTGTTTTAAGTCTGGATACGATGACACCTAATGGCTTTATTTTGTGCAAAAAATGAATTAACGTGTGAACAATCTTGCACGATTAGGACGATCATCAAATGAATGCACCAGCAAATATCACTCAGCCAGTGGAGTTCGTATTACCCGTTAAAAATTATAATGAATTTTATCGCTTTTATTTAACTGAACACTGCAATATCAACAGCCGCCGTTTACATGCTGTCGGTAGCTCGCTTGGGATTTATTTCTGGAGTAAAGCCATTCGCCAGCGTAAGGCAAAATATTTGGCTTATGGTCTAGTATCTGGCTATGCCTGTGCATGGGTTGGGCATTTTTTCTTTGAACATAATAAGCCAGCCAGTTTTAAACAACCATTTTACAGCTTTATTTCTGACTGGAGAATGTTGTCTGATATCGTACGTGGTCGTTTGAGTTTAATTGATCGTAAATTTGATAAAATTGAGTCATAATCTTAAAAATACTTATTAAAACGACATCAGGTGTCGTTCAGCTGCTTCGGCAGCTTTTTTATTACGAACTGTTCAAGTAGTATAAGAAAAAACAAGAGAAATCAAAAGAGTGGTGACAGCATTACCTTTAATAATTGTAAAGGTTTTTTAGAGGGAGATCCGAATGCCATTATTTCAGGCAGTGTTAAAGTAAAAGCGGGTTCAAATCAGAATTCAAACAGCTACAACTATGACAAATTTACGGTGCTTGATGGGGATGGCGATAAGACAACCGTAACTGGGTATCTGAATGTTTCAAATAATTCCAATGATACTGAAGGTTCGGTAGCGACAGACTATTTAAAAATAACTTTTACAGAAAAAGTTAATAATCAAGTGAAAGATTATGAATATGGATTAGTTTCATATCAAAGTAACTGGAAAGATTTAGGTAATGATGCTTTTTCCCTTAATTCCAATGGGAAGTATTATGCCAAAGGCGAGAAAATTGGAGACTATGCGGTTGAATTTCAGACAGTGAAACCATTCATATTTGAAAGTGAAGATGCTAATCCGACTGATGGTTTGCTCAAATTTGAGGATCTAGCCAATAGCCGTAACTCTGTTACTTTAAGTGCCAATAGTGATGGAAAAACGGTGATCTACCAGTCTTTAAATAATGGTCAACAATTTATCAATCAAACCATTACCTGGGATGATATTTGGGATTTTTAAGCACATCTTTATTTAGCCGCATTTTTTAATGCGGATTTTTATTTTATTGTATGAAAAATCAAATACTTAAAATCATGAATATGAATGTTTTAATAAAGTCTATTCCTCATTTGAGGAATGTTTTGTTTAGTATAAATACAATATGATTGATATGTTTTGCATGTAGCGATTGCGCTAGTTTTTGCCTATCAAAATGGCATGCTTTAAAAAGGGGAAGTTTGAATATGAATAGATATATGTTGGCCTGTGGGGTCTGTCTGGTTTCCACAGCCACGATGGCAGAGTTGAATGTAAATGTAACACGTCAGGAAAATAGTCAGGTGACTACAGCACCTGTCATGATTCAGGAACAAAATACCACCACCAATGGGGCTGGAATCGAATCTACAGAAGTGATTCAAACCCCTGTGCTTGAACAGGGTGTTAGTACACCTGTTGTGGCAGAACCTGTGATTCAGGCCGCTTCAAAACCAGAAACTGGTGAGGAAAACCTGACAAAACGCATTTTAGGTCTGAACTATACTCATGATAGTAAACCATTTATTGCATTTGCCGAGGCTGGAATTTTTGGATTTGGAGCGGGAGTGGGTTTCTCCGTGAATCCATATATTGACCTGACAGCAGGGTTTAATAAGGGTTCATGGAAAGATGTTGAGTTTGCATCTTTTGAACTGATGGATGGAACGAAATATAAAATGGATATTGATACAGACGTTAAATCGTTTTATGCCAATATTCGTCCATTTGCAGGCAAATTCCATGTAACGCTTGGCATGGTGAATCAGGATAATAAGATTAAAGGCTCGCTTGAACCAAATGAAGACAACACCTTGTTTGGAACGGCTGAATATGTTTTTGACGATGCTACTTTTGATGCGAATCAAGTGGGTAAAGTCTATGGCAGCCTACATTATGAAAAGAAAACCATGCCATATATTGGCATTGGCTGGAGTCCAGCATTAACAAGCCGTTTTGGATTAACCACACAAATTGGCGCATTGTATGCAGGCAAGCCGACCATCGAGTTATATCCTGAAAATGGCAACCTTGCTGTACAGGATAAAGATAAAACTACAACTTTAGGTGATGCATTAGAGGCGGAAAAAGAATCGTTTAAATCAAATCTTGAATGGTTTCCAGTTGCAAAGTTAGGGCTTTGGCTCCGTTTTTAATTAATTTTAACTGTTTGGTTTTTGCCGCATCTCCAGTGCGGCTTTTTTATTTTTAGGAAAAATAAAGTATTTCATTCTGTTAAGCATAAATAATAAAAAAACTATTTCTTGTTGATGGAATAAGACAGCATTGAATTTTTCTTGAACGCTAAAGAAAAGTGTTTGAGGCAAACCATTCTGAACAAAATATAATGCCTAGTCGTATCAGTGGCGGCGGTGTCAGTATTGTTATGCTTTTGATGCTGTTGGGATTAAGTTTGATACAGTGGGGAATCAAAAAAGACGAATAATTTGCTATGGTTTATACTGCAACTATAAAACTGATGAGTTTTTCCTTATGTACGGTCTCTACCTGATTACCAATGATGATCCCCTCCAATTATTATTAGAAAAATTAGATGTGGCTTTGGCGATGGGGAATATTGCCATTTTGCAGTATCGTCGTAAAAAAATCGCAAAAGCCGATCAACCGCTAGAAGTGGAACAGATCAAAATCCTTTGTGAAAAATATCAGGTTCCATTTGTGATTAATGATGATTTATTGCTGGCAGAACAATTTGGTTTAGGTGTGCATCTAGGGCAGTCCGATGGTGAAATTACTGATGCGATTAAGCGTTTACCCCAAGGAGTAATTATCGGACGTACTTGCTTAAACTCATTAGACTTGGCAGCAAAAGCAATTTCTGAAGGCGCGACTTATGTAGCATTTGGTGCTGTTTATGCGACATCAACTAAACCAGAAGCGGGCAATGTGGGAATCGAAGTCATCAAACAGGCTCAACAAAAATATGATGTGCCAATTTGTGCGATTGGAGGTTTAACTGTTGAAAATTCTCAAGTCGTGATAGAGGCTGGAGCAAGCCTTTGTGCAGTAATTAGTGATATATTAGGGCGATCAACAGCCGAAATTCCTGCTCGTGTCAGCGCATGGGCGAAATTATTTGCATAATTCTGTGTGTTCACAAGTTGGGACTTTAGTCACTCCCCATTATTTCGATTTAGGTTGAGCCTCATATGAGTTTATCTCCAAAGCAAGAACAGTTATTTAAACAGGCGAATAAACATATTCCAGGTGGCGTAAATTCACCTGTACGTGCATTTAACGGTGTAGGCGGTACGCCAGTTTTTATTGAGAAAGCGAAAGGTGCGTACCTGTGGGATGTTGATGGAAAACGATATATTGACTATGTAGGTTCATGGGGACCAATGATCTTAGGTCATGCACATCCTGATATTATTAATGCGGTGCAAATCGCAGCTGAGGATGGCTTAAGTTTTGGTGCGCCAACCGTACATGAAACCACTTTGGCAGACACAATTTGTGAAATTATGCCTTCGATCGAAATGGTTCGTATGACCAGTTCAGGAACTGAAGCGACGATGACCGCAATTCGCTTGGCGCGTGGTTATACAGGTCGTGACAAGATTGTGAAATTTGAGGGCTGTTATCATGGTCACTCTGATTCATTATTAGTTAAAGCAGGTTCAGGTTTACTTACTTTGGGTGAGGGAGAGCCGACCTCTAAAGGTGTACCTGTTGATTTTGCAAAACATACTTTAACTTTGCCGTATAACAATATTGAAGCATTAAAAGAATGTTTTAGTAAGTTTGGTCATGAGATTGCAGGTGTAATCATTGAACCTGTAGCAGGCAACATGAATTTAGTAACGCCGATTGACGGGTTCTTGCAAGCAATTCGTGATGTTTGTGATGAATATCAATCAGTCTTCATTATTGATGAAGTAATGACAGGTTTTCGTGTTGCTCTTGGTGGCGCGCAATCAGTCTATAAGGTAAAACCAGATTTAACGACTTTAGGTAAAATCATTGGTGCAGGATTACCAGTGGGTGCTTTTGGTGGTAAACGTGAAATCATGGAGTGTATCGCACCGCTAGGCGGCGTGTATCAGGCAGGGACATTGTCAGGAAATCCTTTGGCAATGCGTGCAGGTATTGCGATGTTTAAGCATCTGCGTGAACCTGAATTCTATGACAAATTAGCTGCGCAATTAGAAAAACTGCTTGCTGGTTTACAAGTTGCAGCAGATGAAGCTGGTATTCCATTCAAAACTCAGCAAGTAGGTGGAATGTTTGGTTTGTATTTCACAGATCAAGATGACATCACAAGTTTTGATTCGATGTTAGCCTGTGATGTAGGTGCGTTTAAGAAATTCTTCCATGGTATGCTTAAACGCGGTGTTTACCTTGCACCTTCAGCATTCGAAGCTGGTTTTATTTCTTCAGTACACTCTGATCAAGACATTGCAGAAACGATTCAAGCTGCAAAAGAAACATTTGCTGAAATGAAAGCTTCTGCTTAATTTCAGATATCAGGAAACACCATGACTATTGTTGTGGTGTTTTTTTTAGATATGAAATAAAAAATTAGAATTAAATCGATTTTTTCATTGTATTTCTAGTCTAAGCTTTTTATGATTGCCCGCTTGTTTTCATCCAGTCGTTGGAAGGCTACCTTGAGTGATTTTCTAAGTGAACATTTGATTCATCGTGATGAAGATTTTATGGTGATCCATAAACCTGCTGGGCTTCTGACAGTGCCAGGGAAAACACCCGATTTACAAGACTGTCTGATCAATCGTTTATTAAAATTAGAACCGAAAACTTTACTCATTCATCGTTTAGATCGAGATACCTCAGGCATTTTGGTGTTTGGTTTATCCAAATTTGGACAGAGCAATATTTCACGTCAATTCCAAGACCGTCAAACCTCAAAAATTTATCAAGCTTTGGTTGCTGGACATTTAGAAGGTCAGGGCACAGTCGATATTCCTGTGATTTATGATCCAAGTCGTCCGCCATTGCATATTGTTGATGCTTCCCATCACAAACCAGCATTGACAGAATGGCAAGCCATTGAGCATTTAGAAATTCAGGGACAAGCCGTAACTCGAGTTCAATTGATTCCGATTACAGGGCGTTCACATCAGCTTCGTGTACATATGCAATATTTAGGTCATCCGATTCTGGGGGATACTTTATATGCAACTCCTGAACAGCAACAGCTTTATGCACGTTTGTGTCTTCATGCAACACAACTCAGCTTCACCCATCCTAAAACAGGCGCTCAACTGAATTTTGATTGTTCTGTACCATTTTAATCGTATTTTTTTGATCTAAAGAGATGTAAAGCGCGCTATTTCAGTCAGCTTTATGTCAAAATATTAGGGCTATTTGCGTGGCTGAATTTCACGTAAATACCAAATTTAAAACTACATAAAGTAGCTTAAACTTTCGTCAGTTTAAGGCATACAATATGTGGGCTAACATGAAAAAAGGTGGAATAAATTGCAGCCGTTTGCTATTGGTCAACGTTGGTTATCAGATACAGAAACTGAACTCGGTCTAGGTGTTCTTATTGATGTAGATGAACGTTCTATCAGTATTTTATTCCCCAAAAGTGATGAAACACGTGTGTATGCACGTAACAATGCACCTTTATCTCGTATCATTTTCAATGTAAACGATGAAGTGCAAGATCAAGAAGGCACAAAATGGATTGTTGAAGCAATCGAAGATCGTCATGGAGTGCTTCGCTACGATGTTGTTCGTACTTTAGAAAATGGCGAGCAAGAACGTAAATCGTTGAATGAAACACGTATTGGTGCGCAAATTCAGCTTTCAAAACCTTTAGAGCGTTTGCTGGCTAGTCAAATTGATTATAAAGAATGGTATGACCTTCGGATCGAAGCCATGCTATTACAAGCGCAAATGCATACTAGTCCTTTACGTGGTTTCCTTGGCGCTCGTGTTGGATTGATTCCACATCAACTTTATATCGCTCACGAAGTCGGTAAGCGTTTTGCGCCACGTGTTTTGTTAGCAGATGAAGTGGGTCTAGGTAAAACCATTGAAGCGGGTTTAATCATCCATCAACAACTAAAAACGGGTCGCTCAGAACGTATTCTGATTTTGGTTCCTGATTCATTGCAGTATCAATGGATGATTGAAATGCGCCGTCGTTTCAATTTGCAATTTTCTCTTTTCGATTTAACACGTACTGCTTCGATCAAAGAACACGATCCTGATCTCAATCCTTTTTTAACTGAGCAATGTATTATTGCCAGTGTCGATTTAATGCTTGACCATGATGATTTGCGTGAGCAAGCTGTGGAGGCAGGTTTTGATTTACTGGTAGTCGATGAGGCACACCATTTAATGTGGAGTGAAGAAGAAGGCGGTAATGATCGTTACGATCTTGTCGAAGAGTTGGCTGAACAAACAGCGGGTGTCTTACTTCTTACGGCAACGCCTGAACAACTCGGTGTTGAAAGTCATTTTGCACGTTTACGTTTACTTGATCCGCAACGTTTTAGTAGCTTAGATCGTTTCCTTGACGAAGAAGAACAATATCAGCAAACAGCTAAAGTTGCTGAAGTCTTAATGTCAGATGAAGCATTGACTGAAGAACATCTTGCTGCTCTGGATGGCTTATTGGGTCATCGTATTGATGATCAGCCTGAACAGCGTATGCGTGCGATTCACGAGTTGTTAGACCGTCACGGTACAGGTCGTATTTTATTCCGTAACACACGTGAAGCGATTCAAGGTTTCCCAGGTCGTGATTGCCAGCCAGCGCCTTTACCAGCACCAGAAGACTGGTCATTTGATGGCAAAATGCGAGAGCAAATGTGGCCAGAAGAAGGTCAACTCGATGGTGCTTGGATGGAAAATGATCCTCGTGTGCCATGGTTGATGGAAGTTCTACGCAAAGATTTAAAACATAAAAAAGTCTTGTTGATTGCACGTAGTGGACCAGTAGTTGAAGCACTTGAAAATGTATTGCGTTTACATGCAGGTATTCGTACTGCCATGTTCCATGAGGGCATGAGCTTATTGGAACGTGACCAAGCTGCGGCATACTTTGCCGAAGACAGTTACGGTGCTCAGATTCTTCTCTGTTCGGAAATTGGTTCAGAAGGACGTAACTTCCAGTTTGCCAGTGACTTGATCCTATTTGATTTACCTGCAAACCCTGACGTACTTGAACAACGTATTGGTCGTTTAGATCGTATTGGTCAGGAAAATCGCATTCAAATTCACGTGCCATATTTGATCGGTACAGCGCAAGAGCGTATGTTCCGTTGGTATAATGAAGCATTGAATATTTTCAGCAGTATTTCTCCGACGGCGCAAACGCTGCAAGAGAACTTTATTGTTGAATTGAAAGACTGTTTATTGGCTGATCAAGGTCAGACGTTTGAGGATTTACTTGAAGAAGTGAATGTACAACGACAAGCTTTGGAAGCTGAGTTACAAGCGGGTCGTGATCGTTTGCTTGAGTACAACTCTTGTCGCCCAGTCGTTGCGCAGGGCATTGTACAAGCACTTGAAGACTATGATGACAACACGACTTTGCCAATGTTTGTGAAGCGTTTCATGTCATCGACCAATATTGACTTTGATGAGCAAAGCAATGGTACGGTGATCATCAAACCAACGGATCAAATGCAAGTTCAAGGCATTACCTTGGACGAAGAAGGCATGACAGCAACTTTCTATCGTGATCAGGCTCAAATCCGTGAAGATGCACAATATTTGACCTTGGAACACCCATTTATTGAAAGTGTGATGGAAATGATCCGCACACAATCATTTGGTAGTACTAACGTTGCATTACTCAAATCGAATGCGTTAAAACAAGGTTCGGTCTTACTCGAAGTTTGGTTTAAGGTCGATGTAGTTGCACCAAAAGGGTTGAACTTACCGTCAAGTTTGCCTAAGCAATTGATTCGCGTATTACTGAGTGAAACAGGTCAAGATTTATCTGCCAAGATCGATCCAAGTATTTTACGCCCATATTTGCATCATCTCGATGGCAATAGCTGCCGTCAAGTTGTGAAAGCTCGTCGTGATGTAATTGAACAGCGTTACGCACAAGCTTTAGATATTGCCAAAACCTCCTTGCCTGAATTGATGCAACAAGCCAAAGAGCATTATGGCAGCAAATGGCAATATGAAATTGACCGTTTAACTTATCTTAAGCAATTTAACCCAAGTATTCGTCAAGATGAAATTGAGCGTTTACAAAAGTTCCAGAAAGAGGGTCTAAGCTTATTAGATGGTCTTTCTGTGACTCCAGAAGCGATTCAAGTCTTAGTTGTAGTTAAACCATAATTACGACTGATGTAATAAGAAAGAGGACCAATCGTCCTCTTTTTTATATCGTGAATATACTTAATTTTGATCGATATTGGCTTCTAAGAACCATAAATATTGATCCAGATCTTCGAGTGCTGCATGGATAATATCTTCAGAGATTGGATCTTTAATTTGCTCGATTGTATCTCGAAGATGATTTGCAACGACACCATAACGATCTGCCAATTCTTTCAAATGGTCTTGTACAGCATGAATCGCGACAGGATACGGTTTAAGATGTGAACTTTCAGCAACTGTTTGGGTTGTACCCAATGCTGTTCCACCAATTTGCACAGCACGCTCAGCGACATTGTCTAGATGGGTAATGATTGAGGTGCGGAACATATCTAACATTTCATGGACTGCAATAAAATTACTACCACGCATATTCCAATGTGCTTGTTTAGTAAGTAGTGATAAATCAATCAGATTCGCAAGTATTTGATTTAATATTTTGACCGTTGCTTCTTTGATGGAATCATCTAAATTA
>CAZKJI010000087.1:0-9534 GCA_964553005.1 uncultured Acinetobacter sp.
ATGCGCTCATAGCTCAGCTGGATAGAGCACTTGGCTACGAACTAAGGGGTCGGGAGTTCGAATCTCTCTGAGCGCACCAATTTGAATTTATCGAAAGATAAAGATTGAAAAAAACCGCTTAAGTGCGGTTTTTTTGTGCCTTATGCCTTTGCCTTGATTTTTTGCACAAACACCGCATTACCGCCCACTGCTGGCAATACGTCATGATACGGCAGGCTTCGCATTGCCCTGAGTAAAAATGGCGCTTTTTCATCAATTTTCATGCTGGTGGTCATTTTAAATAAAGTACCTTGATTAAGCTCGGTAAATCCCATCTGGCCTTTAATAAAACGCAGGTCACCGCCATTGGCATAAAAATTATTTTCGGTGGTATTGGGATAATTAAAATGCAGTTTAAAGGCAAATGGAATATTAATGACCCCCAAACCAACATTGACCTGAATATACGCATCCTGTCCCTGATTCTGAATAGGGGTGGTTACCACCTTTTTGATTTGCCGAGGAAATAAATCTTTATAGGCTAATGGGGTGAGCCATTTCTGTAGTTGTTGTGGTGTTTGTTTATAAAACTGATAGGTGGTGGAAAACCGCATGGCTTCACGTCCATGCGTGTACATGATGCTGCTTGGAGCATGCAGAAAGCTAACGGGTTGCTGTGATGTCTGGCTGAGCTGGGTAATTTTTGTGAGCTGGGCTGCATTGAGTTGAGGGTTTGGCATTTGCCCACCATCAAGTGGAGCAGTGTTTTGTCCAATAAAACGGGTTCTTAAAGCCTCTAGAACAAAGGCGTTGCCAGTGCTGGGAACTCCAAGCTTGACCTCAGGAATTGCGTTTAAAATTTTCTTTAAAATAAATCCTTTTGGTTGGTTGAGGTCACCCCACTGGGTGAGCGTAATTAAAGTTCGATGATCATCTAAGGCAAACCATTCAAACTTTCCTAAACCGTATGGAATAGGAGAATCAATCACTAAACTGGAAATACTGTTCGGCTTGATCTGGTGTTGCAGGGTGACGTCCTCATTGAAATTGAGTACGGGAATTGGTGTTGGAATTGAGACCTTGTATTTTACCTGTACGATATTGCCCGACTGTTCAATGGTTTTAGCCGATTTTAGGGTTGGAAAAAGTCCCACATAATGGCTAAAGTCCGTCAGCGTTTTCGCCACCTGTTGTGTATTGGCAGGAACAATGATGGCGGCGGAAGTAAAGCTGACACTGGGTTGAGGATTGCTTTTCAGGGTGGGTACTGAGGTTTTGACCGCAGGGTGGCCATAAATAAAAATAGTGTCCTGGGTATAACTGGCCAAGAGCTGTGGATTGTTCTGAAAAGGCTGCAAGGCACTTGGGATATTGTCTGTCCATGTAATGATTTGAGTAAAACCAATTTGACTGATCCCGAATAAAATACCTGTACATAGCAGGCGGGTAAAATAAGACATCACATTCCTTTGATTTTTTATAAGTGACTGAGTTAGAAATTCAGCATTTCAATCTTGATCAATGCCAGTGAATTGGAAAATAGTTATAAATTTTTTTGTGTGTAAAGAATAGCCATATTGTGTAAAACAACGTCTTAGCCCCTAAACTGGTGTAATATTTACGCCCATCCATGATGAAACAAATTGAAGTCGAGCATGTCTGAACAACGTCCAACTGTATCTGTGCGCTATTATCTTAATTTAGAAGAATCACAAGATGGTTTTGCTCTTGTCACTTTTGGTAAAAAGACCTTTAGTCGTTTTCTAACACCTGTTATTAGTATTGCAATTATTGGTTGGGGAATCTATTTAGGTTTCTCAGATGTTGGTCGTTATTACGTTGCATTAGGTGCTTTTTTTCTGATTATGCAAGGATTGATGCGCTATTGGTTGCTACCGATGTTGTTTAAACGTCAATTTGTTCGCTACCAATTTGGAAAAAGTGAGCAGGGAATTGACCTTTATCAAGATCATTTTGAACTTTATTCAACAGGTAAAAAGCAAATAGCGCAGTATGCTGAGGTGCAATCTTTTGCAGTTGGAAAGCTCACGTATATGTTAGAGCTGAAGAATCATACCGTCATTATTGTTCCAAAGCGTTCATTCAATGATCCAGCAGATCGAACCAAATTTGAAAATAGTTTTAAAAAATAACTTCATTCGCGATTTAAGGAACAAGGAGCTTTTATGAGCACACGTCCGTCAAAAATTGTTTGTGTAGGCAGAAATTATGCTGAACATGCGAAAGAACTAGGTAATGCAATTCCTGATCGCCCAATTTTATTTATCAAACCACCAAGTAGTTTGAGTAGCTTAGCCCAAGGTGCCCGTTGGAATCAGGCTTTGGGTGAATGTCATTTTGAATGTGAAATTTGTTTGCAGATCGCACACCCATTGTCGCAGGAAACCAATCCAAGCAAAGTTCTAGAAGCGATTGGCGCTGTGACTTTAGGGTTGGATTTAACTTTACGTGATTTGCAGAATGACTTAAAAGCGAAAGGGCAGCCTTGGGAGCGAGCAAAAGCTTTTGACGGTGCATGTATCTTGGCAGACTGGGTTGAAGCGGATGAAATTGGCGATTTACAAGAGTTAGAGCTTGTTTTAATGATTAATGGCGTTGAACGCCAACATGGTTTTAGCCAAGACATGATTTTTGATATTGGTGCATTATTGGTTGAAATTAATCAGTCATTTAGTTTGGAAGCGGGTGATGTCATTATGACGGGTACGCCTGCTGGCGTCGGGGCATTACACCCAAATGATCAATTAACCATGAAACTAATAACCCAATCAGGAGAATATGATTGGGATACATTTGTTCAAGCATAATGATTAAAAACACGTGCTGTTAATAAATAGCGTCTACCTAATTTCGTATAAGCGAGATAGTAAAAGAAAGACCTCAGTTGAGGTCTTTTCTTTTACTTCTGTTCAAAGATCGTCGAAAGAGGAATCGAAAGTTTTGCAGCTAAATAATCGTTACTCTCGATGAGGGCTGGGCCAAGTCGTTCCATCCATTCATCATCCTGATGCACATTGAGAACATCGGGGCGTAGAGGTAACGGATATGGAAGTGCGGTAAAGAAACTCCAGAAATCGACTTGCGCAAGATTTCTAGCCAATACATACTCATCGTTGTCTGTACGTTTGACTAAATTCTGTTTTTCTAACTGTAAGATATATGCAGGTAAACGTCCTAATTCACCACGTCCAATAATCCCAAGAAGTTCTTGTTCACTGACACTTTCTCCAATTTGTTGCTTTTTATAAAATAACTCCAATATGTCTAATAACATTAAGATAGGATGACGCTTTTGTTCTTTATCTGAATGAAAAGCAGTCAGTGCATAACTGATTTCTACGCCTAATAAGATAATGTTCCAAGACAAATAAATCCACAGAAGGAAGATTGGAACAGCAGCAAAAGCACCATACACAATTTCATAACTGGTGAAATTACTCATAATCCAGCCAAAGAAATTTTTTAAAATTTCAAATACTGTTGCGCTAAAACATGCAGCAATAACAGCGGAAAGAATAGGGACGCTACGATTAGGAATGGTCCAGTAAAGAATGAAAAAGCCAACAATTGTAAGTAGGAATGAAATAAGCCATAAAAGGAAGGAGCCATCTAATTGATAGCCCGCAAAATTATTGCTCAGAATATTCATTGAGGCGACAGTAGATGAAAGTACAAAAGCACTGCCTAGAATGATTGGACCTAAAGAGATTATTGTCCAATAACGCATAAAACCAACAAGACCTGTTCGAGTTTCTTTGACACGCCAAATACGATTAAAGACATTTTCGATTGAGGTGAGCATAAGTACGGTGGTCACAAACAGAAATAGCACCCCAATAATTGTGAGATTACTGGATTTATCTGTAAATGCGTTCAATGCTTTGTCAAAGGCAATGGTACTTTTTGGTAAAAAATTACTGTAAATCAATTGCTGTAGTTGTTGTCGAGCAGGCTCTAAAGCTTTAATTGAGGAGATAATGACTAAGAAAACGGTCAGCATCGGAACAACTGCAAACAAGGTGGTGTAGGTGAGTCCTCCAGCTTGTTCTCTGCAGCGATCAGCTTCGAAACGCCGTAACACAAATACAATAAATTGAAACCATGTTTTTTCTAAAAAAGGCAGATTTTTTAGATAACGATTTAAGATCATGGGTTCTATCCTAGTTATTTTTAATAAAATCCTGTGTCAGCACAGGATTAATTACGGCTCAAAAGAAGAAAAATGTCGTATAGTGTTCTTTTTAACAAAATTTATTAAAGTGATGCAACCTTACGTTCTTGTTCTTTATTACAGTAAATATGGTTCAACTCGAGAAATGGCTCATCTAATTGCCGATGGAATTGAGTCTTCTGGTATCACAGCTCGTATTCGAACCGTTCCTAATCTCGCAACTGTTGTTACCCAAGCAGAACCGAGCATTCCTGCAGAGGGGGATGTTTATTGTACTTTAGATGATTTGACGTATTGCTCAGGTTTGGCACTTGGTTCACCTACTCGCTTTGGTAATATGGCGAGCGAGATGAAATACTTTTGGGATCAAACCACGAGTTTATGGCTCAATGGTGCGCTGCATAATAAACCTGCCTGTGTGTTTACCTCATCGGGGTCCATGCATGGTGGACAGGAAAGTACCTTGCTGAGCATGTTGCCGCCATTATTTCATCATGGCATGATGATACTGGGCTTACCCAACTCAATTCCTGCATTATCCAATACCAAAACAGGCGGAACACCCTATGGTGCAAGCCATGTCAGTGGGCCTCGCCATGACCAGAGCCTAAGTCAGGATGAAAAAATCCTGTGTGAAGCGCAGGGCAAACGTCTGGGTGAAGTGGTTAAGAAACTGCTCTAAGAATTCGCATAAGAATGGGAGCATTTCGCTCCCATTGATTTTATTTCTTTAATTGCCAGTCATAAATATTTTTACGGTAGGCATACCACATCATCCATAGTCCAATAATAATCATTGGGAAGCTGAGAATTTGCCCTTTGGTCATCCAGCCAAACAGGATAAAACCTTGATCTGCATCGGGCTGACGGAAGAACTCCATGAAGAAACGTGCAACTCCGTAGCCCATCAGGAATAATGCTGAAACCGCCATACGGGGACGTGGTTTAGCGCTAAACCACCAAAGTATGATAAATAGAATCAGACCTTCACAGAGCGCTTGATAAATTTGCGATGGATGGCGAACTAAACCTAAAGGATCGGTTGGAAAAATCATGCCAAATGGATAGCTAGGGTCTTGAACTTGACGGCCATACAACTCACCACCAATAAAGTTACCGATACGACCAAACATCAAACCTGTCGGTACACATGGTGCAATAAAGTCCAAGGTTTGAAACCATGTTTTCTGATATTTCTTACACCAGAATAGCATTGCGATCATGACACCCAAGAAACCGCCGTGAAAGCTCATCCCACCTGTCCAGACTTGGAATAACCAAAGCGGGTTTTCTAAGAATTTGCCAAACTCATAAAACAAGACATAGCCAATACGACCACCAAGTACGACGCCTAGAGCGCCATAAAACACCAGATCGGAGACCATATCGGCAGTCCAACCATCACGTTGTTTAGCACGATAAGAGGCTAAGCTCCAAGCACATAAAAATGCCAAGAGATACATGAGTCCGTACCAATGCACTTTGACTGGCCCCAAGCTCAGCGCAACTGGATCAATATTTGGATAGGTCAGCATTGCTGTTCCTCAATTTAGAATTTGAAATTAAGTTTTGAGCAGATTGTAGCGGAATGATGTGAAAAATGTTGTACATTCAATGTGTAAAGATGTGAGAACAGAATTAATGTGTATTGTCGCTTTTGCATGGCATGTGCTGGATGATATGCCGCTTTGCCTTATTTCAAACCGTGATGAATTTTATCATCGACCAAGTGCTGTTTTACATCGATGGGATAACAGTTCGATAATTGCTGGGCAAGATTTACAGTCAGGTGGAACATGGCTGGGTGTGACTGCATCAGGTCGCTGGGCGATTGTGACCAACTTCCGCAATGGTCGGGACAAGAATCAGTACAGCACTTCACGTGGGTATTTAATCCAGTCTTTTTTAGAAAGTGATTTAGCAGCTATACGTTTTGCTCAACAATTGGAAGGCAAACAACAGGATTATGCAGGATTTAACCTATTTGTCGGGGATCGAGAACAAGCTGTTTACATGAGTAATCGGGGAGAAGCACCACAGGTTTTGGCAAATGGTGTATATGTTGTTTCTAACGGTTTAATGTCAGAAGATTGGGAGAAAACCAAACATTTACGTAAACGCTTTACGCAAGAATTTTTACCAATGTTGCAACAATCAACGATGACAGAATCTGATTTGCAATATTCAGTCTGGGATATTTTGGAAGATGAACGAAAAATTATTCCAGATTTGTTGCCAGATACAGGGATTAGTGTGGAGATGGAAGAATTATTATCTTCAACTTTTATTCAAAGCCCAATTTATGGAACACGATGTTCAAATTTTTTAAGGCTGACATCTGAGCAATGGCTGTGGCTGGAAAAGTCCCAACAGGGTGGAGATCAGGGAAATATTGTGGAAATCAAGATTGACTTGCTGAAATAACAAATGCCGACATAAGGTCGGCATCTGCATTGAATAATCTGGCTTACTTTGTAGTTGCAGCCTTTTTCTCAACCGATGGCAACACATCCGCCGTGATATAGCCCACGCACGCGCTAAAGCCATTGTTATAGTTGTTTAGCACTGCTGTTTTTACATCTGCTGGAATCTTTGAGCTGTCGCCTGGATGCTGGAAATTGCTCATGATATAAGTCCAGCCGTTGACTGAATCCACCGCATGTAAACCTGTTGACTCTGCACCTGCTGGGGTGGAAAGAATACGATCCAGCGTCTTGTTATCGACATTGTATGCCCATAGGAAGTTATTGGTATGGTTACCACTATCTTCACCAATAAACAGGGTGCGCAAGGTTTCAGAGAACTTCAGGTTGTCTGGGCTGGCAATGTTGTTTGGATCAGCGGTGTTTTTCAGTGCATCTTCCGCAATGTCTGTACCAATCAGCAACATATGGCTTTGGGCAGGCACCCATTCACTGTTGATCACGCCATTCTGCTGGTCAACCTGACTGCCTTTAAGGTCATGGGCAAGCACGCCACCTGCCTTAACGGTTTTCTTAAACTTCACGTTATGTGACTCAACCCATGCTGAATTTCCAACAATCATGGAATCCTGAATGTTGGCCAGCGCGGAATAAGCCACTTTATCCTTGATATTGACTGTGGTGCCTTCCATTTTGGTGAATGCCATACTGCCGCCCTTCAACGCCGCATAACGGTGGGTTTCAAGGAACGCGGCAGCCAGTTCAATCTCAGCCTTGCTAAAGCCATTGTTGGCTTCTTTCAGTTTTACCCAGAGTGATTTGCCATCCAGCACAATCTTGGTATAGCCTGTTGCATCAGCAGGTTCAGCTTTCAGGCTTTCCATGATGTGTTCAGCCTTGATGCCACGAACATTGACCAAGTCTTCAATGGTCTTGCTGTTGGTCTGACCAAGCTTGATCCACTTGATCGCGGCGGTAGAGGTCTCATTCAATTCTGATGTGTATTTCGCAACATATAATGTTCCAGCAGATAAGTCTTTTTCTTTGTCTGCAATAAACATGAAGAAACCACCGTTAGTGTAATCGTCACCCATGATTACAGTGCGGTTATCTGGCATGACTTGAATCAGTTCATGTGAAATACGACCTAAGCAGTAGTGTTTAACTGCCTTAGCACGACCTTTACCATCAAGAATAATTTCTGGCAAATGACCATAGTTATAGGCATTTGCAGTATTTTCATTGCCATATAGATTTTTACTATATGCTTTGAGCATGGCAAGGTCTGAACCGATTTGGTCAAATGCATCAGGCTCATATTCTTCACTGGAAAGGTGGGTGTTCCACGGAGAAAGGCTAGCACCACAGGTGATCCATAGACCATGAACTTTAGACATATCGACATTGTGGTATTTCTTCAATGCCAGATGACCCGTCTTTTGATCCTGATCCAGCGTAAGCACCGCAATTGGTGATGGCAACTTGCCGTACATACTTTGATTTGCCAGATTTTTAGTCGTGTATTCAAATTGAACAACGTGGAATACAGGGTTAGCCACACCAGATACAGAAGCGCCATTGATGTGGATTAAAGATGAACCATCAGGAGAGTCAGAGAAAAACTGGCGTTCTTGACCGATTACAGAAGTATCTTTAATCGGTTGATTATTAATATCATAATAACTACCTGCAATGATTTTTCCGCCATCTATATTATCAACTTCCGCACCTGTACGGAAAAACTCCTGATAACCCAGTTTGTACTCGGTGGTTGTATTGTCATCCCACGTAATCGTCAAAGCAGATTTAACTGAAGTTGTAGCCATCTCTGGTACAGTTGAAGGTGCCGCCATAGGTGTAAATTTTGCATTTTTAAATTTTGCAGCAGGTACGGTTGGGGTAACGGTAGTATCGTTATTATCATTGCAACCTGCTAAAGCTGCTGCTGTGCCCATTGCCCCGAGTGGTAAAAACGGAACACCCGCGAACCACTTTAAAATATCACGACGACTTGGCTGATTTGTATTGGCTGTCATAATAAATCCATATCTTTAATAAATGGTAAATAAATCTAGATTGATTTTATGTTTGATAGATGACAATTTTTTGACACTTTTAAGGCAGTTTGAAGACAGTTTAATTTTTATAAATATATGAAAAATATAAGTTTAAAATAAAAAAATCCCTGAGATTATTCAGGGATTCAACAGAGATATTATTATTCTGAAACTGCTTTACGCTTTTCTAATATTTTTCCAAAAAGTAAACCGATTTCAAATAGCATCCACATCGGAACAGCCAGCATAATCATGGATAAAGCATCAGGTGGGGTAACAAACATCGCCACGAAAAAGCATCCAACAACAATAAAACGGCGTTTTTCAATGAGGCTTTGTGTACTCACGACACCAATCAAAATCAGCACTAGAGTAATGATTGGAATTTCAAAGGTAAAACCAAAAACCAAGAATAGTTTTAAGCAGAAGGTCAGATAGCTATTAATATCTGTCATAGGTGCAACAGTTTCAGGAGACACACTAATAAAGAAATGCAAAATAGCAGGTAGGGTAATGAAATAGGCAAAAGCCACTCCTAAATAGAACAACACAATACTGCCCAACAATAGGGGAATGGCTAAGTGGCGTTCTTTCTCATATAGCGCAGGTCTGATAAATGACCAAACCTGATAAATGATGTAGGGCATTGCCAGCATAAAAGCGACAAACAGGTTGAGCTTAAAGGGGGCCATAAATGTCGCCGTGACATCTGTGGCGATCATGCTTGAAGTGGCTGGCAATTGCTGCCTTAGCGGTTCAGACAGCCATTGATAGGTCTGGTTTCTAAAGGGCAATAAACAGAAAAATAGAAAAATCGTCACGCCAACGATCTTAAACAGGTATTGGCGCAACACAATCAAATGCTGCATCACAGGCATTTGTT
>CAZKJI010000088.1:0-9493 GCA_964553005.1 uncultured Acinetobacter sp.
GCTTTGTTAAAACCTTGTCCTGTCAATCACAATGGTATGGAATTTTCCATCCTCTTCAACATAAAGGAAAGTTTAACAGAGCCTACAAAAAAGCCTGCATTTATGCAGGCTTTAATCTGAACAATACAAGCTTACTTTTTAGGAGCTTGTTGCTGAGCAGCTTTCATTGCTTCCTCAGTTAACTTTTCAAGCTTAGACACCAGTGGTGCACCTAGGCAAGCTTGTAATTCTTTATTTTGTTGCTGTACAAATGCTAAAGAACTTGGGCTTTTCTTCGCATTGATTGCGCTTTGGATTTCCCATTTTTGAGCTTCAGTTACTTTCCCTTGAGCATCAATTTGGCAACCACAAAATTTACTCACTTCCGCAGCTGATAACTTGCCACCTTTGGTGGTTTGTTCCTTACAGACGTTAATCAATGCAGATTTTACATTGGTACTTTTATATGCTGCTTGTAATGGATTATCAGCTGCGTGAGTTGCCATTGCAAATAAAGCAGTCGCTGACATCATTGTAGAAAGAATAAGATTTGATTTTAAAAACTTCATATAATGTACCTAATTTTTACCTTATATCGTTTATTCCGCATAGCGCGTAGGATCTGCGACACCTGCTTCGATAAAACCTTGCTGACGTAAACGACAACTGTCGCATTTGCCACATGCACGTCCTTGAGCATCTGCCTGATAGCAGGATACCGTTTGGCTATAGTCTACGCCATGTTCGATACCTAAGCGTATAATATTCGCTTTGGATAAATGTAACAGAGGTGTTTCAATTTTAAGAGGTTTTCCTTCAACACCAGCTTTGGTTGCAAGTCTTGCAAGATTGGCAAAAGCGTCAATAAATTCTGGGCGACAATCTGGATATCCTGAATAATCAACAGCATTGACACCAATCACAATGGCTTGAGCGTCAAAAACTTCCGCTGCTGCAAGGGCATATGAAAGGAAAATGGTGTTACGCGCTGGAACATAAGTTACAGGAATCCCTTCTTGTAATTGTTCAGGTACATCAATGTTATGATCTGTAAGCGCAGAGCCGCCTAAATTGCCTAAATCAATATTAATCACACGATGTTCTACACCTGCACGTTGTGCGAGTGCTTTGGCTGCATCAAGTTCGGTGGTTGAGCGTTGACCATACATAAAGCTTAATGCAATACAATCATAATTTGCTTGTGCCCAAGCAAGACACGTTGTTGAGTCTAAGCCACCAGACAATAATACGATGGCACGAGAATGCATATTATTTTCCATGATTCAACCTAAAAATAAATTTGATAAAAGCCGATCTATTTTGCAGAACGGATATGTTGAGTATTTTAACGACCAGATTCATCATTCCATAACAGCTTATGTAACTGTAATTGGAAGCGAACAGGGAGATGGTCATCTAAAATCCATTGAGCTAAGTCACGCGCCAAGGCGGGCAATCCGACAGCTCTTTTTTCGATAGCAAAGGCTGGTGAAAACCATACTGTACTTACTTTATCTTGCAACTGAAATTGTTCAAGTTGCTGTTTTGACCACTCATAGTCAGCACGATTACAAATCACAAATTTAATCTGGTCATGTGGGGTGAGATGGTCAAGATTACTATATAGATTACGATGCTCTTCTTTTGACGTTGGTGTTTTTAAATCCAACACTTTGGAAACACGAGGGTCAACTTTCGATACATCTAAAGCACCGCTGGTTTCAAGTGAAACTTCAAATCCAAGATCACAAAGACGTTGTAATAAAATCAGACAGTTTGGTTGTGCAAGCGGTTCGCCACCTGTCACACAGATATAAGGTGTTTTATGTTGGCTTGCTGTTTCGATAATCTGTTCAAGGGATAAACGTTCACCACCTTCAAATGAATAAGTCGTATCACAATAACTACAACGTAAAGGACAACCCGTTAAACGAATAAAAACAGTCGGTAAACCAAAAGTATTCGCTTCGCCTTGCAAAGAATAGAAGATCTCGGTAATACGTAAACCAGCCGCAGGATCAGATACAGGAATTGCAGAAGAACGTAAGGAAGCCATAAATAGTTACCACAAACAGTTGCTACATAAGCAGCAAGTACATAAAAAACAAAATCTCTACGACCATAGCTGATCGTAGAGACGAGAAGCGATGAAACTCCGAGAAACGTTATAAATTAGTCTGCACGTAATAAATCGTTCAAGCTAGTTTTTGCACGTGTTTTCGCATCTACTTTTTTCACAATAATTGCAGCATAAAGGCTGTAAGTACCACATTTCGATGGAAGGCTGCCTGCAACAACGACTGAACCTGCTGGTACGCGACCATAGTGAATCTCACCTGTTTCACGATCAAAGATTTTAGTTGATTGACCAATGAATACGCCCATTGAAATCACTGAACCTTCTTCAACAATCACGCCTTCAACGATTTCTGAACGCGCGCCGATGAAGCAGTTGTCTTCAATAATCGTTGGATTTGCTTGTAATGGTTCGAGTACACCACCGATACCAACACCACCAGATAAATGAACGTTTTTACCGATTTGAGCACATGAACCCACAGTTGCCCATGTATCCACCATGGTACCTTCATCTACATAAGCACCAATATTGACATACGATGGCATCAATACGACATTTTTCGCTTGGAAGCTACCACGACGAGCAACAGCAGGTGGTACAACACGGACACCAGCAGCTTTAAATTGTTCTTCAGTCCAACCTGAATATTTTGTTGCAACCTTGTCATAAAACTGTAGATCACATGCTTCGATTGGCTGGTTGTCATTCAGTTTGAATGAAAGTAAAACAGCTTTTTTTAGCCATTGGTGAACAACCCACTCACCATCGATTTTTTCAGCGACACGAAGTGTACCATTGTCTAAACCTGTTAGCGCCTCTTCAACAGCTTGACGAATTTCAGTAGGGCAATCTGCTGCACTGTAGTTTGCACGGTCTTCAAAGGCTTGTTCAATGATTGTAGAAAGCTGAGACATGATCTTCATTCTTCCAAAAATAAATTTCCGAGATTTTACACTAATTTGATACAAGAATCTTTGAAAAAAGTCGTTACAATAAAGTGTTTTAAAATTAAGCAATAAAATTGTAATAAATTCGGATTTAATTGTTTTTTATCCATTATTTTGAAATATACAATTATCCTTAATTTGTATCAAAAAATAACAGAAAGTAATCAGTTTCTGTATAAAAAGATATCAATCATTCTTTTAAGATTTTACTACAGTAACAACTATACCTTAGATAAAAGTATTTTTTGAGGAGACTTCAATGAAAGCTTTGCGCGTTATTTTGGCTGCAGGTGCATTAACAGCGATTGCAGGTTCTGCTTTAGCAGCAGATGAACAAGTTGTGAAGGAATCAGGTTCTACGTTTCCTTCATACTTAGATCCAGTTTCAGTTCGTGCTGAAGTGGGTACTACAGGTTATGGTGGTGCAATTTCTTATCGTGTTAATCCATATGTAGGTTTAAGCCTTGGTTACAATGGTGGCGATATTTCATGGTCTGACAATTTGAAAATTGACGGTACCAAATATGATATGGATATGGAGAATAACAACACATATTTAAATGCTGAACTTTATCCATGGGGTGCGAGTCAAAATGCGTTCGCTCGTTCACTTTATGTAGCTGCTGGTGTTGCTTACTTGGATAATGAATATGGTTTGACTAAAAATGTTGGTAGCAATAGTTTAGTAAAAGTGAATGGTGAACGATTCACTACAACTTCAACTCAAAGTGCCAAAATTGATGGTACGATGAACTACGATAATAATATCTCACCATATTTAGGCTTTGGTTTAAATGCACCAGTATATAAAAATATTGGTTTATTTGGTGAGGTAGGTGCTTATTATACAGGCAATCCAACAGTTAGCTTAAAAACATCTGGTGATGATCAAATCATTGGTAGCAATGGTAATACATTAGAAAGTGCTGTTGAAAAAGAGCAACGTAATATTGAAAACAAAAGTAAGTATGAATGGTTGCCAGTGGCTAAAGTGGGTGTGAGCTTTAAGTTCTAATCTACCAACTCTGCATAAAAAACGAGCTTTGAGCTCGTTTTTTATGCTCATATTTTAGGTGAAAATAAATGGCTAATAGTAGTAAAGTCATTCATTTTGTTTGATTTATTCTTCGGGATAAGCCACTTTTTTAAGTTCTTTGATGTTTGTTTTTGGAGAACATAAAGAAATAAATTCATAACCATAGCGACGTAAAAGATGTCCTTTACGCACAGCAATCCAAGTTGTATTCACTCCAAAAACATCAGTTTTTAATTGTTCTAAGCGATAATCTTTGTCTGTGTCATACGCGACATCATTGACAATACCCACCCCCATATTGAGTTCGACATAGGTTTTAATGACGTCGGCATCTAAGGCGGACATCACGATATCGGCATGTATATGAGCATCTTCAAATGCCTTATCGATTTTAGAGCGTCCAGTAAAGCCGCCATGATATGTAATCAATGGATATTCGGCCAAGACATCTAAACTAATTTTATCTAATTTAGTCAACGGGTGGTCTTTAGGTGTAATGATACTATGATGCCATTCATAATAAGGTACGCTAGCTAAGTTCTCTTCCGTCGTCAAAGATTCAGTTGCGATACCAATATCTGCTTCACCTTGGAGTAGCATTTCTGCGATTTCAACAGGACTCGCTTGTTGTAAAACCAAATGTACTTTTGGGAATAATTTTTTAAACTGATTCACAATCGGTGGAAGAACATACCGTGCTTGGGTATGCGTTGTTGCAATCGTTAATGTCCCCTCATCAACTTTATTAAAATCATCTGCGAGACGTTTAATATTGTCAGCATCAACTAACATACGCTCCACAATGCTTAATAACGATTGACCTGGTTCAGTCAAACCAAGTAAACGTTTACCTTTACGTACAAAGAGTTGTACACCTAATTCATCTTCTAAATCTTTAATGTGCTTACTGACACCAGATTGGGAGGTATAAAGTGCCGCAGAAGCTTCAGTTAAATTAAAGTTTTGGCGAACAGTTTCTCGAATAATTCTGAGTTGTTGAAAGTTCATAATAATTTTTCCACATAAAAGATGAGGAACGATCAAACTTATTTAATCGCCCTCAAGATATTATTCTAAGCAACTTGAGTCGTTTGGTCTGCAAATAAATGAAGTTGAGCTGCACTAATCCAGACGGTTTGATTCGGTCTAAATTGATGTAAATTTGCTTCTTCTACACTAAGTAAAATCTCAATGGTACGTCCACTGCGATCTTGTAACTCCGCAATCACTTTGCCCGCAATCCAGACTTCACGTATAAACGTTGCCTCAATCGTATTCGCTTGGGGACGGGTATGAATATGTAATTCATTTGGTCGTGCAAATGCAATCACTTTTCCTTGCGGTGCTTCTAATGAGGTTGGTAGTTGGATGCGATCATCACCAATGCGGATGATACCGCTAGTATGTTCTCCTTCAAAACGATTTGCTTGACCTAAGAAATCAAAAACAAAGGGGGTTGCTGGTTTTTCATAAACTTCACGAGGTGAACCAATTTGTTCAACATCACCTTTATTCATGACAATAATTTGGTCTGCGACTTCCAAAGCCTCTTCTTGGTCATGTGTAACAAAAATAGATGTGATATGTAGTTCATCATGTAAGGTTCGTAACCAACGGCGTAATTCTTTACGAACTTTGGCATCTAGTGCGCCAAAAGGCTCATCAAGTAATAAAACACGTGGTTCTACGGCAAGGGCACGTGCTAGTGCAATACGTTGACGTTGTCCACCTGAAAGTTGAGCAGGGTAACGATCAGCTAAGAATCCAAGTTGAACCAAATCTAATAAGCGCGTGACACGTTTTTTAATTTCGGCTTCTGATGGACGAGTTGCACGTGGGCGAACGCGTAAACCAAAAGCAATATTATCAAACACAGTCATATGGCGGAATAAGGCATAGTGCTGAAATACAAAACCGACTTGACGTTCACGAACATGGATATTGGTGGCATCTTCGCCTTCAAGTAAAACTTGACCATGATCAGCAGATTCTAAACCCGCGATGATGCGTAATAATGTTGTTTTTCCACAGCCTGAAGGACCAAGCAAAGCGACTAATTCACCTTCAGGAAAGTCTAAAGAGATATTTTTGAGTGCATGGAATGCACCGAAGTGTTTTTCAATATTTTTAACTTGAATACTCATGTGTTCATTCCTTAGTGATTCGGTTGATGTTCATTTGCTTGGTCTTGGCGTATTTCTAACCAAGTTTTCAAGATCAATGTGATAATCGCTAAAAATGCCAGTAACGAAGACACAGCAAATGCAGCACTAAAGGTATATTCGTTATAAAGAATCTCGACGTGTAACGGTAGGGTATTGGTTTCACCGCGGATGTGTCCTGAAACCACAGACACCGCACCAAATTCTCCCATTGCACGGGCATTACACAGAATCACACCGTAAATCAAACCCCATTTAATATTTGGTAGGGTCACTTTCCAAAAGGTTTGCCAACCTGAAGCACCGAGTACAATCGCAGCTTCTTCTTCTTCGGTCCCTTGTGCTTCCATGAGTGGAATTAATTCACGAGCAACAAAAGGAACTGTAATAAAAATTGTGGCTAAAACAATAGCAGGTACGGCATACAGGATTTTAATATCGTGATCCATTAACCAACCGCCAACCCAACCTTGTGAACCAAAAATCAGAACCAACATTAAACCTGCAATGACAGGGGAGACTGAAAATGGCATATCAATAATGGTGGTCAAGATGGCTTTGCCACGGAACTGGAACTTAGCTACAGCCCAAGCTGCTGCAACACCAAATACAACGTTAATCGGTACAGCAATCGCTGCTGTCAGTAAGGTTAGTTTGACTGCCGACAGGGTGTCAGAATCAGTTAAGGCATTGATGTAAACTGAAAGACCTTGTTTAAATGCTTCAACAAAAACCAAAATGAGTGGTAGTATCAAGCAACTTAAGAAGAAAATCAGTGCAATACTAATTAATGTATAACGGACCCATGTTGGTTCACGGGTTGAATCACGAGATTGCAACTTTATGGCTAAAGCATTGCTATTGGTATTTAAACTCATTGCGCAGTTCTCCCTGTACGACGGCTTGCCCATGCTTGAACTAAATTAATTAAAAATAAGATGGCAAATGAGAGAACGAGCATAACTACAGCGATCGTTGTTGCGCCTGCATAATCATATTCTTCTAAACGAGAAATGATCATGAGGGGGGCAATTTCGGTCTTATAGGGTTGATTCCCTGCAATAAAAATAACAGAACCATATTCACCAACACCGCGGGCAAATGCCAAAGCAAAGCCTGTTAATAGTGCAGGGAATAGGATCGGTAAAATGATTTTAGTAATGGTTTGCCAGCGATTTGCACCGAGTGCAGAAGCTGCTTCTTCAAGTTCAGTTTCAATATCACTCAAAACAGGTTGTACGGTACGTACCACAAACGGTAAACCAATAAAAATTAATGCAAGGGTAATACCAATCGGAGTGTAAGCCACTTGAATTCCTAGAGGTTCAAGATATTGACCAATCCAACCTGTAGGTGCATATAATGAGGTTAATGCAATCCCAGCCACTGCGGTAGGCAAAGCAAAAGGTAAATCGACCAAAGCATCGACGATTCTTTTACCTGGGAAATTATAACGAACCAAGCACCAAGCCAGCAGTATGCCAAAGATCACATTGACTAAAGAAGCGATCAATGCAGCACTAAAGCTGAGTTGTAACGATTTTAAAATTCGTTCTGAAGTCAGAATTTCCCATAATCCATCCCATCCAATCCCTAAAGATTTGATAAATACAGCTGATAAAGGAATAAGTACGATAAAAGATATATAAGCGAGGGTGAAGCCCAAAGACAGACCAAACCCAGGCAGCACTCGGGAACGCTGCGACATGATATTTCCTCAAAGAGAAATATTTGCTAAAACCAGCAAATAAATAACACTAAAACCAAAAATACTGAGAGCGGAATCTAGGCAAATTTCAAATTAAAATTTGCCTGACTCATTCGAGTTACAGGTTGCAGTTTTTCTTCAGGCAACATGTAATTAAGGATGTCTGGAAAAGGGCCAAATCCAGATGCCACATTGATGTGACCTACTTGCCCCAAATTGATTGGTGTCAGTTTCCAAGCTTGAGCCAGTTGTAAAGCATCGAAATAACCTAACCAAGGATCATTTTCACTGATTAATAAGGTGGTTGGCACATCAATATTAAGCTGATGAAAATACTGTTTGTAATCAGTCAAGCTGTGACGAGCAAAGCCCGCTTCGCCAAACCGTGCAGGATTTGCAGGTGCAACCAAAATTAATTTTTTTACTTTTGTTTGTAACTCTGGATGTTCAGCTAAAGCAGCAACACTGGTTAAACAGCCAAAGCTATGAGCAACAATTTGTATTGGTGCTTCTATAGTTGCAACGGTTTTAACAAATTGAGCAACCCATTCGTTTAAAACGGGTCGGTCCCAATGTTTCTGTTGAACGCGAGAGCTAGACACGAGTTGTTGTTGTAACCAAGATTGCCAATGTTGAGCTTCGCTACCACCAACACCAGGAACAATTACGGTATGAATCATGTCCGCTCTCCTTATTTACCTAATTAGTAAATTATTTTGTGGTGCTGTTGATCTTGACGATTTGATCGAAAATACCGCCATTATCAAAATGAGTTTTTTGTACTTTTGTCCAACCACCAAACTCTTTATCGATCGTGACAAGCTTCAGAGGTTTAAAAGTGGCGTTATATTTCTTTAAAACAGCTGCATTGCGAGGACGATAGAAGTTGCGTGCTGCAATTTCCTGACCCGCTGGAGAATATAAGTAGTTCAAATAGCCACGAGCGATTTGTGAATTACCTTTTTTCTCAGCATTTTTTTCTACAACCGCCACTGGAGGCTCAGCCAAAATTGAAAGTGACGGTGTAACAATCTCAAATTTACCCGGTTGTTCACGTACTGCTAGGAATGCTTCATTTTCCCAAGCCAGTAAAACATCACCGATGCCGCGTTCAGCAAATGTAGTGGTTGCGCCACGTGCACCTGAATCAAGTACTTTGGTTTGTTTGTAAATTTGGCGAACAAATTCTTGTGCCTTAGCATCGTTACCACCTTTTTGGTGTTTTGCCCATGCCCAAGCACCTAAATAGTTCCAACGTGCGCCACCTGATGTTTTTGGATTTGGTGTAATAATTTCTACACCTGGTTTAACCAGATCACCCCAATCTTTAATTTGTTTTGGGTTGCCTTTACGCACAAGGAAAACAATCGTTGAGGTGTAAGGAGTAGAGTTATTTGGTAGTTTCTTCTGCCAATCAGCTGGAAGTAATTTTGCATTTTCAGCGATTTCATCAATATCCGCAGCAAGTGCTAGTGTTACGACATCAGCATTTAGACCATCAATAACGGCACGTGCTTGTTTGCCTGAACCACCGTGAGATTGCTTAAACTCAATATCTTGTCCTGTACGCTGTTTCCAGAA
>CAZKJI010000089.1:0-9381 GCA_964553005.1 uncultured Acinetobacter sp.
CGTTTTGCAGGTAAAAAACCCCATAGCAACAAGGCAACAGCACACAATACTAAAGCCGTTACGCCCTGCTCAATGCCATCACCAAAGGCTTCAACCAGACGTTGCGCCAGATAGGTTTTCTTAATTTCCACCAAGACCCAAACCAGAATAAATGGTCGCCATAGCAGCAACCAGCCTGCCCACATCATTGCTGTCGTTGTTGTTGATGCATAACGTTTATACCATGGGAGCTGGCGACGTAAATCAATAATCAAACTGTTTGCTTTCATTGCTCTTTACTCAGCAAAATGAATCTTTAGATTCAACGAATACCACGATCAGGACTGATCCAGCGGGCACGTTTTCCATCATTACGTAGCAGCACTTTCGGAAAGGCGACGATTGTAGCAGTAATCGTGATTAACCAAAATACAAATGGATACCAAATCATCCAATAATAATTTTTCCCTAAGCTTGGTTCATAACGACTATCCATCCATTTGCTTAAAGCAAACTGAATTAAACAGGTGGCGCCCAATAAAATTCCGCTACCATAAGGTAAGAAAGGCGAGCTGACCACAGTGAGTGCAGCAATTGGCAGAATAAAATGCAGCAGCCACATCACCGCCATGATCAACATCAAGTATGACCAGACTAATGTCAAACAAAGTTCCAGCATTAACGGCCATAAAAAGTTCAACTTAGACTTGAAGAACACGTCAATATTCTTGACCAGCACCTGTGCCCCACCCATCGCCCAGCGTAAACGCTGTTTCCATAAACCGTTCATGGTTTCTGGCATTAAAATCCACACCAGTGCATTCGGTTCAAAACGCACATCCCAACCTGCGCGCTGCAATTTCCAAGTGATATCAATATCTTCAGTCAACATATTTGGAGACCAATAATCGACCTGATGCACCGCACTTTTACGGAATGCGGTAATCACACCCGATACCGTGAATAAGCGTCCAAAGGTGCGCTGGGCGCGTTTAATCATGCCTACAATTGAGGAAAACTCTCCAACCTGAATCCGCCCCAACAGCGTTGAACGGGTACGGATACGGGGATTTCCCGTTACCGCCGCCACAGTCGAGTCTTCAAGAAAATGTCGTATCATCCACTTGGCGGCATGTGGGTCAAGCAAGGCATCGCCATCAATACCAATCAGAAATTCAGCATCGGTCATCAGGCTGCCTGCCTGCAAACCCATCGCCTTACCCTGATTCTGGGCCAAATGCACCACACGCAATTTTTCATACTGGGTTGCCAGACGGTTTAGCACCTCGCCCGTGTTATCAGAGCTGCCATCATTGATTGCAATCACCTCAAAATCTGGATAGTCCAGTTGCAAGGCATGGCGAATGGTTTCATCTGCATTTTCCCCCTCATTAAAGCAGGGAATCAGCACCGCAACTTTAGGGTAGCGTGGCAATGCAGCTGGTTGCTGGTAAGGTGGGTCCTGACGCTCTTTCCAGTAAAAAATCAGTGCCCCAATCATCCATAGATATGACATGAACAATGGATAATAGAACACAAACTTAATAGCTGACGACCATAATAAAGCAATCCAACTCATTGATATGACTCCATTATGGGACAAGCTGAGATGATTTTAGCCCAAATGCGTTATGCATGGTTTTTACATCTGGATGGTCCTGAATTGGGTCATC
The DNA here is from genome assembly GCA_964553005.1 of uncultured Acinetobacter sp. Lineage (GTDB taxonomy): Bacteria > Pseudomonadota > Gammaproteobacteria > Pseudomonadales > Moraxellaceae > Acinetobacter. The sequence goes on from CAZKJI010000089.1 coordinate 1,653, forward strand.
TGGATAGTAAGCAATATGCATTGCCCCTTGTTCATACAGGGACTTGATGGTTGCCGCCATCTCCTCAGAGGGAACTTTCTGGTTATTGCGCCAGTTGGTTGCCTGTAGTTCCATCACCGTTTTCTTAATGCCATTCGGATATTTTTTAACCCGACTTAAAATATCAGTGTAGAACTTGTCGGGATTTTTCACCTGCTCCATATAGGGCATCGCCATAATTGCGGTGAAATCATAACGGTTAAGCGATTCCTCCAAAGACTGTGCATACCAGTTTTCTGCGTATGGATTCAACGCAACCTGTGCGTACAGATTCCGTGCAGTCATTAAATAAGGCTGATATTGACGTACCTCGCCTGCAAGCTCTATTGCAAAGTCATCCAGATAACGGGTTTTAAAGGCCGTCCATTTTTGCAGGTCAGCATCATTGTGGCGTATTTTGGCAAGGTCAGTTGGCAATCCCTGTTTTGCGTAGGCTGCCAATGCTTCAGGGCTAGCATCTTCATAGTCAGACAAAGTGACATCATCATGGAACAAAATGCCGTCAAATGGCGTGGATTTCGCCAGGTCCTGATAAACTTCCTTAATGGTCTGCCGAGCTTCTGGCGAGAATGGACTTAGACGGATATAACCCATATTTAAATACTTACCTGTATTGGCCTGCTGGGTTTCAACCAACTCATATGCAACTGGGTCTTTTTTTGGTAATTCCCACGCCAGTAATGGCATCCACGCATATAAACGCTGTACTGGTGTACGGGTTTGAATTTGCCATGCAACACGGTTAAATAAATCTGCTCGCATCGGGATATGGCGGTTCGGGAAATACACCATATCCGCCGAACCATTGGCATCGGGGTCGGAAAAGGCCTGTAGATACACTGTATTTACCCCCATACCATTAATCCGCTCCAGTAAATGCCCCAGATTACGTTCCTGCTGCTGCGGATCAGGATCATAGATATAATCCAGATCGACATGCATGATTTTTTGCGGACGATTATTATCGTTGAGGTTCAGTTCACGGTTCTTGATTTCCTGCGCGAGCGCGCTGGTCGACATATTGCCCTGAATCAGGATACGGCTCATATTCTGAATGGATTGTTTGGCGTGGTCTGCCCCATCATCCAGCGTAATGGTAATCGGCATGCCCAGTTGCTTGGCGGTCTTGACCAACTGCATGTTGTAGCGACCGTAGGGCCAGACCATGACCCGTGGCGAACGTAGACCATGCGCTTTTAACAGGTTATTATTTTTTTTGAGGTCCTGATAGACCCGTGCCTGATAATCAGCATCATTTTCATAGCTTTGAGTTTTTGTATCATAAATTCGGGTAATGGCGGCAGGTTCCAGATTACCCTGTGGATTTGCATTAATCCCCTGATGCAGATGATAACTATGACTGGCAATCTCCACCAGGCCACTATTCTGCATCTCCTTAAGCTCGTTCCAGCTCAGGATTTTGCTCCTTGCAATACTTTCTCCACCAAAGTCCACGTTCTGGTTTTCCTTTGGTTCCAGCCATGAACCCACCACCGCTAAAACCACAGGGATTTTTTTCGCACGAATCACAGGATAGGCATTCTGATAGAAGGATTGATAGCCATCATCCACCGTGAGTAATACAGGTTTGCTTGGCAGTTTATACTGGCCCTGATGGGCTTTAATCAGTTGATCCACATTAATAAAATGGAAACCATTATGGATTAACCAGTCAATATGCTGGCTAAATTGTTGTGTTGTGACCGCATAACTGGGAATCAGGGCATCTTTATGTTCTGTGATTTCATGGTAACCAATGACGGTTAACGTTGTCGCATCAATTTTTGGATTTTCCGCGAAAGTTGTTGTGGTTGCAACCACACCGAAAACAAGACCTAAAAATATTTTTAAGGTCGGAGACACTAAACGTGTTGTCATAGAGATATCGTCTCGATACAGGAAAGTCGCTGGGGACGAAGCAGGCATGAATGGTCTTAGGATTTAGGCAAAATCATAAGCGTTCTAGCGTGTCAGCTGGAAATAAGGATTGTATTTATAATTTTGCAAACTGAAAATAATCTTAAAAGTATATATTATGAAATTTATTGAAGAATGATAAATATGCAGAGAATAGGTAAATCATACCCCCAACCCTTGTTGTGGTCAGGAGTATAGAAAAAATACAGATTAATATTCAATACTCTGGAAATTTGGATTTTCTGATAATTGCTGTAAATAGTAGCGCTCTTTCTGGTAGAAATATTTACATAAACGGTTGACCCACTCACCACGGCGGAACGTCAATATTTTTTTATGGATACCATCATATTCCAGCAGCACCACATTGCGGTCATCTTCGGGTGAGGCCAGACGGGTAATCTTATAATTATGAGGTGCATGCTGGTGAGCAGGTTGCAGGGCCTTTACGATTTCAACTTTATAATCGCCATCAATCCAGTAATGCCGATCCATAAGCGCCTGTTCATTGACCCAAAATCCTGTTTGCGCCGCATCATGCGTATCAATCAGGAAAAAATGGTCTAGCTCTTTTAACAACTCTGATGCAGTGATATCCAAATAATCATTCATATCATACCTCTACTCATTCAAATTTTTATCGCTTGCCTGAGGCAATTACAGCATTTTTATATTTAAGCAACTATCATACGTGACCAAGCACAACCCTATAGTGACCTTATAAGCAATTTCCCAAAATTTTAAAATATGATTTTTTATTCAGCACATTGTCATTTGCAGGGAAATTGCTGTTTGAACTCAAAGATATACAGGACTGTATATAGAATCAACCATTTTTTCCCAGACTATGAAAAAAAATTAGATAAAAAGAAAGTCATTTAAAATCAAAAAGTTATTATATAATTATTAATAATGTTTTATATAGCTGATTTTAAAGTGATTTAGCATAAATTCAAGCCTAAACCACTTTATTGTTTCTACAACGAACGGTCTATTCGTCGCGTGTCTTGACATCAAAAAGCTCAATTTCAAAGGTTAGGTTTGAATTGGCAGGAATAATTTTTCCCATCTTACGTTCCCCGTAAGCCAAGTGTGCAGGAACAATCAATTTACGCTTGCCGCCAACCCGCATCCCCATAATGCCCTGGTCCCAGCCCTTGATCACTCGTCCAGTGCCAATCACGGTTTCAAAATAATTACCACGGTCGATTGAAGAGTCAAACTTGGTTCCATCTTCCAGCCAGCCTGTATAATGGGTGGTAATCAGCGCACCTTTCACCGCTTCTTTCCCTGCACCCACTTTTAAATCAATAATCTGTAATTCCGAACTCATCGCGCTCTCCAAATTTCGTTAATTAAACATTATTGCAATTGTTGCCACTGGATGTCGACCTGTCCCTTGTCACTGAGCAAAGTCCATTCACCATCCATGATATTCAGTTGCAACTGCATGGTACGTTCACACAACTGTTCAAGTGCCTGTGTGGTTTGTGGGGCCAGTTGCCAAACTTCGACATTGCTGAGTGTCTTGATTTTGGTATTTTTCTGCCACCAGTCATCTGCCTGCAAACCATAGGCAATCACGGCAACTTTGTTGCAACGCGCACTAGCTTTCTTTACTTTATCTTCCGATGGACATCCAACTTCAATCCATTTTTCCAGCAATCCCGTCAGGTCTTTCTGCCATAAGGCGGGTTCATCGGTTTCAAACAGGTCTTTGGTAAATTCCAGTTGCTCATCTGCATAACGCGCATAGGCTAGAATCCGCACCATTAAACGTTCAATGGTTTCTGATGGATGCAATGCCAGCGTCAACTGGTAATCTGCATAGATATGCTCATCCATATTGGCAATATTCAGGTCTGCCTTATATATTGTTGCTTTTAACGCCATAAACGGTGCTCTTAAATATAGTGTGTTCAAATTTGGCGTAAGGATACTCTATTTTATGGGACAACATGAGCCAATTTGACCAACTGGTTATCCATCTCTATTGATACGACACGCCAACAACTGCGTTTCAAATGCCAACCAATCCTGCTGGACTTGGTTAATGATTTCTATTCGGTTATCAATACTTTCTTCCGCCGACTTATAGTTAAACTGTTGGGGATTAAAATTAAAGCTTTTCCAGCCCTGATCGGTATTAAAAATTCCCTTGATACGCACCCAGTCTTGCTGGGCACACAACAGGTCTAACAACTCATAAAAATTAAACTGCCAGCGCTTTGGTAGTTTCCACCCTGCCACCGTAAATCTCTGGACAGTCTCAACATAGTGGTAAGGAAGCTGCTTGATTTCCTGTTCCTGAACGGCGGCCTGTGTTTTTTGCAACTTTAATAAGGGCTGAATTTTACGTTGGACAGGCTGTTGGGCAATATCAATTTTTTCAAGCTCGACCTGTCCCTGCTCAGTCTCAAACCAATGTTGCACATAGGTCTGGTATTCCTGTTTTAACGCCAGATAAGCTTGGTGGTCAGCCTCATTCATCAAATCAATATGTGAGATGACCACGATTTGTGCCGCTTTCAACTGATCGGTATATAAGTTCTGCTGTACCCAGTCTTGGTCATGCAAACGGCTGCCATCCACAACCACCACCAAGGCACGCATTGCCAGACTGCTTTGCCAATGGGGTTCTGTCAGTTGTTCCAGCAATTGTGCGGGATGCCCTAAACCTGTGGGTTCTATAAATAATCGGTCTGGTTTGCTTTCACTTAAAAGACGCGCAAGCGAAATTTGCATGGGCAGTTGACTACTACAGCATAAACAACCACCCAGCAGTTCTTTGACAGCATAGCCCTGTTGTTGACTAATCAATTGCTGGTCAACACCGATTTGACCAAATTCATTCATCAATACCGCCCACACCTCATGTTCAGGCTTTTGGTTCAGTAAATGTTGCAGTAGCGTGGTTTTACCCGCCCCTAAAAAGCCAGAAATAATATGGGTTGGAACAGGTTGAGGTGCAATAAATTTCACAGTGTCTGACAGGTGCAAAAGATTTATTCTAACGGCAAAGTTGCCCATCAAAAAGCAACTTTAGAGATTTTATGGTGATTTACCAAAAAACAAACATAATCGACAATTATTTTTATAAATACAAAACAAGTCACAAAAATATCTTCACTTTTCCGATTTAATCTCATTTTTAAATGGAATATCCAATTATGGATATTTCTTACATAACCAATAAATGTTATTCATCTGTAAACTAAAAGTTTATTTTTTAATCAACCCAACATATTTGCATACATTTCAAATCGAAATACCACCTATATTTTTTACAAATATGTTATATAGCCAGCCAAAATGATTCAGATTGTTAAGAATAACGTAATAGATTGTTAAGAATATTGCTGTAAATGAATTTGACACCTAGCATGAACCTCATGCCGAAATGCGGAATTTGGATAAATCGAATTCCATATTGAGGCTGTTATTTTAAACGAAATAAGGATGCCAAACATGAAACTTATTAAGACACTTCTTGCTACAACACTTACTCTTGCTGCCGCTTCAACATTTGCTGCACCAACCAAAGAAGCCAAAACTGAAACTGAAGAAAGAGCTGTTGTTACAACACAGGAGCAACCAGAAATTCAAGCTGCAACGACTGATGCAACAGCGACTGAAGCTGCTCCAGCATCTACACCAGCAAGCAACTAAACCGATCTTAAGGTTCCTCCAGACCTTTAGACCAACATTTGTAATGACTTAAATTTATTTCATTACAAATGTTAAAGATCGAGCCATGCTGCGGTTCGATCTTTTTTATTGGAGGCCTTTTTTAATCTTTATCAATCAGCACTGCGTTGATTTCTTGAAAATGCTGCATGAGGGCTGATGGACTTCCTGTAGACGCATCTCCTTACGCTGTTCCGCGGCTTCGAAACGGCAACGCTTCCAGTCGGTATCCAGCTTTAATGATGGAACCTGTTTCGGCTTACGTTCCTCATCAACCGCAACCATCGTGAAATAACAGGTGTTGGTATGGCGAATGCTACGTTTCTGGATATTCTGGGCTTCTACACGTATTCCCACTTCCATTGAAGTACGTCCAACATGATTGACACTGGCAAGAAATGTCACCAGTTCGCCCACATAAATAGGCTCTTTAAAATTCACCTTGTCTACCGACAATGTCACAACATAACTGCCTGAATAACGGCTTGCACAGGCATAAGCCACCTGATCAAGCAGCTTTAGAATGGTTCCACCATGTACATTGCCTGAAAAATTAGCCATATCAGGTGTCATTAAAACTGACATGGTTAATTCTGACTGGTCATCAGGTGCGTGGTTCAATTGATCTAATGGAGACATGGGAGAACTCATTGGAAATACAACGCCACCATTATCCTTGATTCAGCCTTTTAAAAATACGTATAAACGCATAAAACATCATCAAACTTTTTGATGATGTTTCATTTATTATTTCAGAATGATTACATTTAAGGCATTTCTATAAAATTCCACATAAAATATGGATTGTTTATTTTGAGAAAAAATATTTTCCATATTTAAAAATGATATGTATGGGTCAACCCAGATTTGCTGAACGAATCAGACCTGTCACACCATTGACGATCATATCCACGGCAATGGTACCAATCAGCAATGCGGACAGGCGCCCGACAATGTCAAAGTAACGGTCTATATATTTGGCATGTTTATAGCGTAGATGATCATGCCCATATTTCATGAGAATGAGGATGCTACAGGTCAAAAAAAGCGTCAGGGCAATCACCGCCACCGCCCCTGTAAATGGTACGGTCACTCCTGTCACAACGGCGGCACTAATGGTACCTGGCCCAATCATAAACGGCATGGCAATGGTTCCAGCCAGATGTTCAGGTGCTCCACGCATTTCACCAATGGTTTCAGCACCCTGAAACACATAGCGGTAGCCAATCACCAGAAAGATCAGGCCACCGAAAATCTGGAATGACTCAAAACGTACATTGAGGTAACGGCTAAAAATATTCTCCCCGCCCCATGCGAATAAGACAAATACACCAAAGGCAATCAGGCTACCCTGAATCAAAGCCTTATTAAACACCTTGACTTCTGTATTACGAATCATCCCCACCATATAGACACTCATCAGGAAAGGATTTAACAATGAAAAAAACAGTGCAAATGCATGAATATAAGGAGAAAACATAAAAACTCTCTTTAATGTCGCAAATGGAATCTTTTATAAATAATTTAATGATCGATTGAGAACCTGCCGACAACGTACACTGACCTGCGTGAGCTGATCATCCTAATTTAGGTTAAGGGTTGCCCCACTCCCATCAGGCTCATGTGGATATTTGCCATTTGCTGGTTTAATTCTTTCACCCTGAACTGAATACCCTGATCGGTATAAAGCTCATTAGGCAGCAGCTTCACCCACCAAGAGTCAGGAACATCAAATAATTCTTACAATTTTCACATATTCAAATACAGTTTAATCTGCCAACCATGTATATAAGTCGTAGTACGAATGTAAAAAACTTTATTTAAAAATTAAGCTTATGCGCTTATTGATTTGTTAATAAGTTGTCACCAGCTTCCCCGTTGAAAGCAAACACCCATGACAGACATCCAGCTGTGTATCGTACATGTTGTACGCAATAGCCTGAGATTTATGAGCTGGAAGGACTACAAAGCAGTAACAGCAGGATTGAAGGCGATCTATCAGGCAAGTACAGAGGAAAATGCTTTACAGTCCCTAGGGTCTGTTGAGAATTACCGAGAGTTAATTAAGCTCGCGCACAATTGAATC
>CAZKJI010000090.1:0-9131 GCA_964553005.1 uncultured Acinetobacter sp.
CATAAGGGGTAGGAGAGAAGCCCACAGTATTGTCAAAGTTGAAGATGTTGCTAAAGCCAACATTGCCTTCACTTGATGCATAAAGTTCAAGTACTTCTTGCACGCCAAAACGTTCCTTGAATTTGCCCCAGATGTTTGGACGCATACCGTTGCCAATCATCTTGGTGACACGGTGGGCACGATCCAGTTTAGTTGCAGGTGCATCAATCAGGTAACGACACAGTTCACCCACATAACCAATCGCGGATGCATTGAACTTCTGAACATCTTTCCAGAACGCACTGGTTGAATATTTACGGCGTACAGCAAGGGTTGCGCTGCCTGCAATCACGCCACACCAGCACACCACCACGCCTGTTGCATGATAAAGTGGCAGGGTCACATACATCACGTCATCCTTACCAAGATTAAGGATATGGCCGTATGTGCCGTAAGCCAGCGTCCAGCGGCTGTGGGTGAAAATAACCGCCTTAGGCAGTCCTGTTGTACCAGAAGTATAGATATAGAACAGGCCATCCTTACCTGTCACTGTGCGTGTGGTGGGTGGATTGAATTTCGGGAACTGATCAATTTGCTGGGCAAGATTGATGTGGCCTTTAGGTGCAGTGCCAGCATGCTTGCGCGTTTCCTGATCGGCAAACCAGTGGAAACGGTCCTGGGCAACATTAAGGTCCTGACGAATTTCATCAATGGCGGCACGGACTTCTTCACCTGCAATCACGGCAATTGGATTGACCAGGTTGATGCTATGGGCAAGTACCTTGCCGACCTGTGAGGTATTCACCAGCGCAATGGTCACACCAATTTTGGCCAGTGCCACGATTGTGGTAATCAACTCAGGACGGTTTTCAATCATCACTGCAATGACATCACCCTTTTTAGCACCAAGCGATAAATAGTAATGCGCAATCTGGTTTGCCCATTCATTGAGTGCTTGGTAGCTGTAACTTTGATCTTCAAATAACAGTGCGATGCCTTGAGGGTTACGCTTGACTGCTTTTTCAAAGGCAATGCCTAAACCAGCAGGTGAAGTTGGCGTTCGTATATATGCTTGTTTAAGTCCATTGAGGATATGAGGTACTTTGGTGATAAAGTTTGGAAGTCGAGTAGCAACATCACTAAGGGTAATAATATCGGTCTGCGTAGTTTGGCTCATATCAATCCTGTTTATTTTTTGACCAGTGCAAAAATGGCTATCTGTTAGAACAAAAACATTAACATCATTGTTGTTGATGCTGTTTTTACTGGTAATTTCCTAGAGCAATCAACCTAATCTGACAAAATAACAAAAAAGCCTAGTCATCGAAATGACTAGGCTTTGCCTTATTGAGTGCAATTTAGCAAATTATTCATTGCTAGTTGTGCTCTTTTTAGGTGGTCTTCCACGAGGGCGACGAGGGCGGCTAGATTTTTCCTTTTCTGCCTTCGCTGCTTCATCCTCTAGTTCTGCTTCAGTTGGCTCAGCTTTTTCAATAGCTTGAACAGTTTCAGTCGTTTCAGACACCGTTGCAGCTACGATTTCAACTTCAGCTGTTTCAGTCGATGTTACTGGCTCGGAAGCTTCAACTGGTGCGGCTTCTGCTGGCGTAACATCAGCACTGTCTAGTTCTAGTGGTTGTTGCGCTGGAGTGGTGGCTACTGTTTCATCTGCAACAATATTAACGACTGTTTCTGGCACTTCTTCTTTCGATTCAGTGTTTTCAATAGGTGCAGCAGTCGTATTTGCAGCGATATGAGCTTCCTTAGCTTGTTCAGCGGCAAGTTTAGCCAAGCGACGACGTTCGCGTGGATCATTTGCAACACGAGTAGCAGGTGCTTCAGGTGGAGTTAGTGCCAATACAGGTGCGGGTTCAACTTCTTCAGTTTGCTTTTGAGTTGGAAGTTCAGCATCACGGGTTACGGGACGTTTTTCTTCAGCAACAGTTTCAAGCACTAAAGTATTTGCATATTGCTCAGCAAACTTTTGTAATGCACGATTAAATGTTGTCACTAAGCCGAATTGCTCAATCAAAATAGTACAATCTTCACCATATACATGACGAATCAGGCTACTCATCGTGTATTGAGCTAATGTTGGAATTTGTGACGGTACAACTTTAGGCACAACGGCTTTAGGCGATGATTGTGAATCACGATGACGACGACGTGAACGTGGATCATTGCTAGCACGTTTTAAAGGTGCTGGAGCAGCTTCAGTTGATGTCACTTCTTCAACTTCTGTAGTCACTTTTTCTGTTTGAACAGGTTCAAGGACTTCAGTTTGCTCTACAGCAACAGGTGCTGTTCCAGTTTTTGTAACTGGCTTAGCCTGTTGTTGATTTAATGCAACAATTTCACTTTGACCTTGATCAATATTTACGATCAATGCTGTGTTGATTGGTTCTGCGCGAGGTGCATCAATCACATCAACTTTAATTTGTTGAGGACTCGCTACAGTTTCAGGTGTAGCGGCAGCAGTTTCATTTAAAACACTTTGGTCACGATGACGGTTTGGTCGATTTGGACGCTGTTGGTTATTGCGATCACGACGTGGCAACGCGCTTGTATCATTACCATGTCCAGCATCTTGATGCTGCTGTTGGTTTTGATGTTCTTGTGGTTGCTGACGTTTTTGCTGACGCTTTAACTCACGTTGTTCTTGACGTGATGGTTGCTCTTGACGAGAAGAAACTTGAACATTTTCTTCCTGCACTTGATTTTGTTGCTCATGTGCATGTGAATGATGTTCACGTTGTTCTTTATGTTTACGTTTCTTCGGATTTTGCGATTGATTTGGGCGATGAGCTTTTTCATCTTTCTCAAATGTTTCGCGCGCTTCTTGTTTCACTGGTGATTGTGAAATATAAGCATTATTTACGGCTGGTGCTGCAGTTTCAGTGATAGCAGCAGGTGTATTCATTTGACCAAACTGACCACGGCTGACTGCACCGTTATTAATCATTTGTTCAATTGCTGCGGCAGCATTTTGTGCAGAACGTGATTGATCAATCGTTTGTGCTTGCTTTTGAACGAATAAGTTCTCTAACCATGCGCAAGGGCTTGCTGATTTTTGTGCAACAGCTTGTTGTGCTTGCTTAGGTTGAGCAGCTTGTTGTTGAGTGGCTTTCTTTTGCTGTGCAGCTGCATTATTTTGTGCAGGTGCTGCATGGTGATGCTCTGCTTCTTCTAAATGCCATTCAGAAGACTCATAACCGAGTTGTTTTTCACTGTCACGGGTCGCTTCAGTACGTTCATAGCTTGAAGGCGCAAAGCCTGCTGGATTGTACTGAATTTCATAGTGTGGCGTTTCTAAATGTGGATGCGGCAAAATGGTGACACGCACATTGGAAGTTTGCTCCAGATATACCAGGCTGTGACGCTTTTCATTTAATAAGAATGCTGCGATTTCAACTGGAACTTCAACTTGAACTTCACCTTGACGCTCACGTAAAGCAATTTCTTCAACTTTACGCATGATTGAAAGTGAGAGTGAACGTAAGTCACGTACCATACCTGTGCCATGACAGCGTGGGCAAACGTAGCCAGTCGCTTCTTCTAAAGAAGGGCGTAAACGTTGACGGCTCATTTCCATGAGGCCAAAACGTGACAGTTGACCGAACTGGATACGTGCGCGGTCACTTTGCGTTGCTTCACGTAATTTCGCTTCAACCATACGTTGGTTACGGTCTTTGGTCATGTCAATAAAATCGATTACGACTAAACCGCCAATATCACGCAAACGAAGTTGACGTGCGATTTCTTCAGCTGCTTCCAAGTTGGTGTTTAAAGCAGTTTCTTCAACATCATGTCCACGCGTTGATTTCGCCGAGTTAATATCGATTGAAACTAAAGCTTCAGTTTGGTCAATGACGATTGAACCACCAGACGGAAGTTTAACTTCACGTTCATAAGCGGTTTGAATTTGGCTTTCGATACCGAAGTGAGCAAATAGAGGCTCATTCAAGGTATAAGTTTTTAACTTATCAAGTTGGCGTGGCATAACTGCTTTTACGAAGTTATAGGCTTCGTTATAAGCTTGTTCACTATCAATCAGGATTTCTGCAACATCATCACGTAAGTAATCACGGATCGCACGTGTCACTACACCTGCTTCTTGGTGAACTAACATTGGTGATGGACCAGAACCTGCTGAACCTTGGATTTGAGCCCAAAGGTCAAGTAAATGTTGCAAATCAAGTTGCAATTCTTCTTGTGTACGACCAATACCCGCAGTACGAACAATGACGCTCATGCCACGAGGTACATTTAAAGAAGATAGAATTTCTTTGAGTTCTTCGCGCACAGAACCTGAAATCTGACGGCTAATACCGCCACCTTTCGGGTTGTTTGGCATAAGTACTAAATAACGGCCTGCAAGAGAAATAAAAGTAGAAAGCGCAGCACCTTTGTTACCGCGCTCTTCTTTTTCGACTTGAACCAATAATTCTGTGCCTTCAGTGATGAGTTCACGAATATTTGAAGTTTGACGAGGATCCGCTTTGAAATACGAGTTTGCAATTTCTCGCATAGATAAAAAGCCTTGACGCTGTGCGCCGTACTCAACGAAAACTGCTTCTAAAGAAGGTTCAACGCGAGTGACATGACCTTTATAAATATTTGATTTTTTTTGTTCACGAGTACGATTTTCTAAATCGAAATCGTAAAGACGATTACCAGTAATCAGTGCAACGCGAACTTCTTCGGCGTGGGTTGCATTAATCAACATACGTTTCATGGGTGTGACACCTAATAGTGATGCACACAAACAATCAGCTCGATACTTTTGAGCAAACATCAAATTGGCGCGATCAAGATTCAGAAGCAGCTTTGTACATGATGCTCTGAAACCACTGACTGTAAATATTCAGTTTGTGCTTTGATACGTTTATTTCGATGTCAGCAATAGTGCCTTAATCTTCAGTCTAATGATATTTCATCCATGTTTTGCATCTGTGAAATATCGTTAGACCCAGCATAATCAAAGTTCCTAGACGCTTCACTGGCGGGTGAGCGGTGCATTGGATGGTGACTTTCACTGTCATTAAGCATTGAAGTCGATCCACCTGGAAGTCTCGTGATACGGAATGATCATCGTATCTCTGCTTAGCAGTTCCAATGCATCAACGCTTTAGCCTGAATGCGACATCAGGGAGCAAATTGTCTGATGTGGATCAGTTTACGTTTAATAACCAACAAATTGCTGGCGACATATTTTTTCTGAGCAAACTGCATGTGCTGATGCACAATTAAACGCAACAGTTTGTCATTTTGCCGATATAATAAGCCTTCGGCGTCGGCATAATTCTTTAGGACCTATCCGAGTTATTGGTGAGTATGTCGTCGATTTAAAATTTTATCTAAATAAAATTTCTGATCTGATGCTCACTTACGGTGGTATCCGTGCGCTGAATATATCAAACCTTGCGGCATCTGCCTATGGGCTAAGTTTAGGTTTCTTGTGAAATAACTTAGCTAAATGATCAATTTTTAATCATATTTAGCAAATCTTGGATTAATCGAGCGTATGAATTCTACACAACAATGGCAAAGTGTCACTTGGTTTGACGTGGATGAGCATCAAGACGGGCAGCGAATAGATAATTTTTTATTTACCCGATTAAAAGGTGTTCCGAAAAGTCGAATCTACCGTTTGATTCGTGAAGGACAAGTACGTGTCAACAAAAAAAGAATAAAAGCAGAAACGCGTTTGAATATTGGCGATCAGATTCGTGTCGCACCAATTCGTTATGAACAAAAGGATGAAAGCGCGGCACCAGTGAGTGATGGCGTGGCGCAAAGCCTGCTTAGTCGTGTGGTTTACGAAGATGAAGGCTTATTAGTAGTGAATAAACCGTCTGGGATTGCTGTTCATGGCGGCAGTGGTGTGGCTTATGGTTTAATCGAAGCCATGCGTGCTGCGACAGGCAAAAAATATTTAGAATTAATTCATCGTATTGACCGTGATACCTCAGGTCTAGTGATGATTAGTAAGAAGCGAAGTACCCTCAAGTTACTTCAGGACTTATTGCGTGAGCATAAGATTAAAAAGACCTATGCAGCAATCGTTAAAGGGCAAGTGAGTTTGGATCAGCAATTGATTGATGCGCCTTTGCTTCGTTATGAACTTGCGAATGGTGAGCGACGTGTCCGTGTGACCAAAGACGGTAAGCCGAGTAAGACTGACTGGAAAGTGGTTGAACGTTTTAAGACAGCAACTTTGGTGCATGCGTCACCGCTTTCGGGACGTACCCATCAAATCCGTGTACATGGTTTAAGTATTGGTCATCCTTTAGTTGGGGATGATAAATATGGACATAATACAGACTATAAAGGCCCTGAAGCACGTCGTTTATGCCTACATGCCATGCGTTTAGACATTCCAAACTATCCAAGCATTGAAGCGCCAATGCCAGAAGATATGCAACAAGTGATCAATGAATTGAGAAAACAGAAATGAGTCAAAATATCGAACTGGTGATTTTTGATTGGGATGGAACCTTATTCGATTCAGTGGGACAAATCGTGGCAAGCCTGCAATATGCGGCGCAACAGTTCCAGCAGCCCTTAACCAATGAGGCTGCGAAAAGCATTATTGGGCTGGGTTTGCCAGAGGTGATGCAAATCCTGTTTCCACAGGTGCCACATTTACAACAGGATATTTTGCAATGCTATGCAGATCATTATGTTGCAAATTCAAAAGGCGATGCATGGTTTAGTGGTGTGGCAGAGTTGTTGGCTGACTTAAAACAACAAGGGATCAAGCTTGCAGTTGCGACAGGTAAAAGTCGTAAAGGTTTAGATCGTGTATTAAGTCAAACCAATAGTCATCAGATTTTTGATACTACTCGTGCCGCCAGTGAAACCCGATCAAAGCCTGACCCATTAATGTTGCAGGAAATCCTGCTTGAAACAGGTGTGACGGTAGAGCGGGCCATTATGGTGGGTGATACCAGTTATGATCTTGAAATGGCACAAAACCTGAATATGCAGCGCATTGGGGTGAGCTATGGGGTGCATAGTGTTGAAACCTTGCAGCAATACCAGCCCCTGACCATTGTCAGTTCAGTTCAGGACCTACATGGCTATTTTCAAGCTGTATTGCCATCCTCTCCCTTGATTGAAAGTTAACCAACATGATATTGATCTGACTGGGGTGAGGATCATGAAGCCTCATCCTGCATAATAACAATAGGGAAGTCATGAGTCGTTCAATCCGTTTGCTTAACCTGTTACAACTGTTAAGGGAGTACCGTTATCTTGTGACGGCACAGGTGTTGGCCGAGCGTTTGCAGATTAGCCAGCGCAGTGTTTGCCGTCATATTGAAACCTTAAGGGGGTAGGGGGCGGAAATAGAGGCAGCGGCAGGGTTGGGACTTCAACTTAAAGAAGATTTATTGCTACCGCCGATGACATTGAATGAAAACGAAATCGAAGCGATTTTTTTGGCATTATACTGGTTAAAAAACGTACCTGATCAGGCATTAGAATCGGTCTCCACCTCAGTATTGGCAAAATTAAATGCGGTACTGCCTGAACATCGGCAACAGTTGTTGCAGCAAATCACCTTAAGGGCGATCAATGTCTGGTTGCCTGTAGATGAGGCACTGGTAGAGCAAGTCCGCTTGGCCATTCGTCAACAGGTAAAAATCTCGATGGACTATACAGATGAACAACAATGGATCAGTAGCAGAACCGTATGGCCTTTTGCACTTGGTTATTTTAATGACCGTATCGTGCTGGCTGCGTGATAGGTTTCGGCATTTTCGCATAGATCGGATTCAACAGCTAAGCCTGAGTCAGGAGTTATATCCACAGTTTAAGCAACAACTTTTTCAGCAGTGGTGGATACAGGAGGTTTGTTCGACTCCTGACAAAAACTGACAATCAAAGCCATTACATTTAAATCAGACCAACACACAAGGAAAAATGAAAATGGCACTTAAATTTTATACCAATAATTAGGGGTTGTTGACATTTACTGTTCATAATTAACCCTATAAAGGTAGCCATAAAAATATACAGGCTAAAGCAACAGAACTTTGATAATTTCTTTTGAGCTTGTCATATCGAGTAGCTATTCGGGACTATGCAGGAATATCGAGCTCAAATACCTGTCGAATTTCTTCCAGAAACTGTTCTGTGGCCAGGCTGGGCTCAAGCTTGTTATAGCTGAAAAATACATCCAGACAGGGTAAGGCATGGCTCAATGGACGAATGACCATTTGATCGGTTGCCAAAGCCTGCATATAGGAAGGCAGAATGGCACAGCTTTGGCCTGAATGCACTGTCTGAATACTTTCCGCAATACTGTTGGCCTCAGAAATTGTCTGAAACTGAATCTGTCGCTGTTCAATATACTGAGTGATGGTATCAAACAGGGGCTGGGAGAGCTTTTGGGACAGAACGGTTATGGCCAGCCCATTCAATTGCTCTACTGGAATTTCAGTTAATTGAGCCAGGGGATGCTGTTTGGGGAGCATAAACACCAAGGGTTCTTTCAGTATTAACTGACTGGCAAAAACCTCATTTTGAAACTCCTGATTAATAAAAATAATGTCTAAGTCACCTTTCTTGAGTTCAGCGATTTGGTCACTCTCTTTCAGGTTCAGGGTGCGGATTTGCAGCTTGGGAAGTTTGACCCTCAGGCGCGGTAGAATATAGGGAAAAATACGGATTTCAGCAGAAGGGACAAAGCCAATTTTCAGATACTGAACTTTTGCCGCAGCCACCTGCCGTGCCATGGTGATGGCCTTGTCCGCCTGTGTCAGGGTAAGGCGAGCCTGTTCCAGAAAAACCAGCCCTTCCTCGGTTAGTTCAACCTTGCGTTTGGTGCGGTGAAAGAGCTGTACGCCAATATCATCTTCAAGGTCCTTGATCTGCTGGCTTAATGAGGGCTGCGCCGTGTGCAGCTTTAGTGCGGCTTTACTAAAGCTGAGTTCTTCAGCGACGGTGATGAAGTAACGTAGATGGCGTAATTCCATAAGACTTGTCCGTGTGTGTCTTATTGTTATTCTTAATTAAAGTATTAAAAAATAATTCTCATGGCCGTATTATATAGTAGCTGATTTTTTAGACAATATGCTTTTTTCTAAAATATTAGGACTTACGCACTATCATTTATAGATTCTCTGTGGTAGGAGATGATTTTTATC
>CAZKJI010000091.1:0-9085 GCA_964553005.1 uncultured Acinetobacter sp.
GGTAGAAGTTGAGTTGCTCATAGTGAAGTCTCCGCATTGGCGGCAGATTATAACCCGAATATACGAAACTCTTCTGTTATTTATGCCCGAAAATGCTATCTTTATTAAAATTTTTTTCCATTTATAACGATTACACCAAGAAAGGCTAGATTTTATGCAAGATCAGGTATTGCGTCGTATCTTCATTCTCGCGGGACTCGCACTACTACTCTGGGTATTATATCTGTTGAAGCCAGTGGTATTGCCATTTGTAGGGGCATTCTTTATTGCCTATCTGTTTAGTCCGCTTGTTGACACACTTGTAAAGTTTAGACTGCCACGTTGGTTGGCAATTAGTGTTGTATTTGTTGGCATTGGTGTTACTTTAACCGTAGTTTTATGGTTTCTTGTGCCACTGGTATGGGAACAATTAATTTACGCCCGTGACAGTATTCCCGCAGGGATTCATTGGATTAACTCAACGTTTCTGCCGTGGGTATCCAAAACATTTAATGTGATTCCAATGGAACTGGATACCGAACAAATTTCCAAAACCATCATGGAATATGTTCAGACCAATTATAGTGTGGATAGTATTCAGGCTATGCTGTTACGTCTGGCACAGTCGGGTTTGAATTTTATTCAACTGGGTGGGGTGGTGATCTTGATCCCAATTATTTCATTCTATTTTCTGCTTGATTGGGAAAGAATGTTACAAAGCTTTAGACGCTTGATTCCTCGGCCTTACGAAGCATCGACTTTGAGAATTGTGGGTGAATGCCACAGTGTATTGGGTGCATTTGTGAAAGGGCAGTTTCTGGTGATGTTATTACTGGGAATTGTATATGCTGTTGGATTGCAGCTGATTGGGCTGGAGGTTGGCTTGATTATTGGGATGATCGCTGGTTTGGCAAGTATCATTCCTTATTTAGGCTTTGCGGTTGGTATTATTGCAGCGGTTGTTGCCACATTGTTCCAATTTGGGCTGGACTGGACACAGCTTCTCTTGGTCGGCGTTGTGTTTATGATTGGCCAAATGGTTGAAGGGTATATTCTGCAACCTTTCCTGTTGGGCGATAAAATTGGTTTATCTCCAGTTGCGGTGGTGTTTGCAGTATTGGCTGGCGCACAACTGGGAGGTTTTCTGGGAATGCTGATCGCATTACCTGTCGCGGCAGTGATTGTGGTGTTGTTAAAGCATGCGCGTGACAATTACGAAAAAAGTCGTCTTTATGGATTGCCGATTGAGGTGAGTGTTCCCCAGAGTGAAATTCAGCACATAAATGTTGATGCGGGTGATGTAGAACTTGATATTGAAATTAAAAACTCTCAAGATACAGGAACTTCAAATTCAAATGACTTCAAGTAATCGGGGAACATATTAACGATATGCGTCAACTGCAACTGGATATAGAGCCACAACTGGATGCCCGAATCAGCGATTTTTCGGGGCCAGGCTGGGGAAATGTGGTTGATGCAGTCCGACAGTTACATGCAGGCTTGGTCAGCCGATTTTATGTCTATGGTGGAGCTGGAACGGGTAAGAGCCATTTGCTGTCTGCAATTTGTGAGTCATATTTGGAATTAGGTCGTCCAGCAATAAAGGTATCCTTGTTAGAATTACTGGATGCTCCAATAGAGGCCATTACCTCATTAGAGTTTTACGAACTGGTGGCTTTAGATGACATTGATGCAATTAGCGGTGTGCCTCATTGGCAAAAAGCAGTGTTTCATTTAATGAATAATCATGAGGGGCAATTGGTATTTTCTTCCCGAGTGGCACCGATAGAATTAAAACTTGAACTACCTGATTTACAGTCGAGACTCACTCAAGCGGTAAGCGTGAAAGTTCCAAACGGAAGTTCATATGCAGACCGACAGGCCTTGCTTCAGTCAGTTATGACAAGAAGGGGCATTCACTTTGATCAACAGATTGTTGATTATTTATTAAATAATGGCCCTCATCAAGCGTCAGTATTGTTACAGACAATGGCGCAACTTGAAAAAATGCTAAAAGGCGAAAAAATCAGACTTTCCAATATGACACTCAAGCAAATCTATGCATTGATTGATGAATATCGTCAATAATATAAAATTTCTTGAGAAATTGTGAGAGCTATGACAAAGTACGCACAAAGGATGTGGTTGCAAATTTAAATTTTTTGCAATACCAAGAAAAATGAAAAATAGAAGGAGATCGGTATGCTCAAACGGACGCTTGCCTGCGCTTTATTTGCGGTTACTGGGCATGTTTATTCTGCGGATATTCAAGTCACAACGTTGGTTGATGAAGACAAGGATGATACCGTTTGTTCATTACGAGAAGCCGTAGAATTTTTAAATAAACGTAGCCAGACAGCTTTTGAGAATGGTTATCATGGTTGTGGTAACAAGGAAGCTTCCTCTACTATTTTATTGGGGCGTGATAAAGAATATATATTAAATAAGGCTCTACAAATTAAAACCTCTATGACCATTAGTACTGCTGCCAGTGGGGATTTTAATAATGATAAGAAAGGATTAAATAATGCAACCATTAAAATGGTTGGTACAGAACGCTTATTTACGGTTGATGATGAAAGTGTCGAAAATAGTTTGCTAGCGGTTAGTCTTATTGAGTTAAATTTACAAGGCTCATCCACTAAAGTAAATAATGGTGGTTTAATTCTAAATCGTGAAGCATTAACAATTCAGTATTCTCGTCTCACTGGTGGCAATGCTAATAATGGTGGTGCAATTTATAATGCAGGTGTTTTATCTGACACACAGAAAACTGTAGGAACCGTAGCAATTAGCAATAGTATTCTTCAGAATAATAAAGCTGATCAAGGTGCTGCACTTTATACAGATATGCCATATTACCGTATCACTCAATCTGTAATTAGAGATAATGCAATTACGACAAAAAATGGTTCATTGTTGTATACAAATATAGGTTTTAAAGATCCAACCATTGGGGTAAATATTTTATACAATGGCGCATCTGGTTTGCGTAATTCAACTGTATTTAATAATACAGGTGGATATGTTGCAAATATTCGTGAGGGTATGGTTTTAAATAATGTGACCATGATCAGAAATGATGCTGGTCTATATCTGGAAGCACCTAAATGGATCGTTACAACCACAACAACGGGTGAAAATGATGCGAAAAAAGAAGCAAATACTGATTTAGTGAGTGCTTCAATTTCAAATAGCATTATTGTTGGGAATGGTGAGAACACATGTGGTTTGAAAACAGATCCAGAAGACTCAACAATTGTACAGAGTAATTTAATAGACTCAACTTGCGATTTTAGCAAATTTGATAAGTTACTTGATCGTAGAAACTTTAGTGTGGGAGACAATAAACTGATTGCAGGGAATACTATTGTAGATCAAAAATGTGATGCCCCTCCAGCAAATGGCTTATTATGTCCTTATTACACCCCTAAAGATCAAATGCTAGGGTTCTTTAAACCACGTTTATTAATATCCTATAATCAACTGTCTGATTCTCTGATTGTTAATAAGGGAAGAATTTATAGTGATGGCAGTGTAGATAGTTTGGCAAGTTGTGAAAATACGGATCAGCGTGGGAAAAACCGTAGTGGCTATGGTGAGTTATGTGACTTGGGTGCAATTGAGCTAGTGATTAATCGAGGAGAAATCCCAATTGTAGGTCAGGATATTCTTTATGGTGAGATTGCGAAGTTTAGTATTGCAGACAGTTTATTGGATGGTGAATTATTAGATCCAGCTTCCTGTGAACAAGTCTTGGGTAAACGTTCTGATGGGAAAGCATGGCAATTGGGATGTTTGGATATAAAACAAACAGTAACACCATCTAAGGGTAAGTTAACATTAGATCAGGATGGTAATGTTGTTTATGTGCCAAATAGTGATTGGCATGGTGCTGATAAATTTAATTTACGTGTTATGACAACAACAACACGTTTAAATGACGTTTCTAATTATTACATTGAAATTCCAGCAACAATTGTACAGGATCCGCCAAATAACTTTAAAAGTAAAACAGTGAATGTTGCTGGTGGTAGCATGGGTTTTGGTGCGCTCTTTATGTTGTTGGGCTTACTCGGATTGCGCCGTTTTAAATCATAATCAAGGACGATGAGATGAAAAATTATAAAAAAGCTGTATTGGCAACAATGGTAATTGCGGCAATGCCTCTTTTGGCTGCAACCAGTAATACTCCAATTAATGTGACGACTTTTGAGGATGAGGATGGTGACAACTTAAATGCCTGTTCTTTACGGGAAGCATTAAAAACGGCAGAAATACGCAAGTCATATGGTGGTTGTGAAGTTACCGACATCTTGTCAACAACTCAAAAAGTTATTCAACTTAAGGCTGGAATATATAGGTTAAATACAGAGTTGACTCCAAAAGTTGATGTCTCGATATGGGGAGAGAGCCCTGTAGATTGGCAGAAAAAGAGTGTACTGACTAATGATTATCCAGCCCAAACAGATCTAAAAACTACGATTGAAGTCAAAAATAATAGTCGTATTTTTAATACCACTGTAGGTAATAAAAATTTAGCTTTAAGCAATATTATTTTAAGAAATGGTAAAACTACAGATCGGGGAGGAGCAATTTATGCAGGTGCAAATATTACATTACAAAATACTAAAATTTTAAATTCACAGGCTGAGTTAGGTGGTGGAGCGATTTTTTTAGCAGGCCCATCTGCTTCACTTTCTATCACAAATAGCTTAATTCAAGATAACCAGTCACCAATGGGAAGTGTACTGGCGATGAGCTGCTTTAATGATAATGTTTATTCAAAGCGTGATATTAGTATTACTGGAAGTAGTTTAATTGGTAATGGTTCTAGTAATTCAAAAAGTATGCTGGATTTCTGTGGAGAACCCAATGTTACTTTGGCAACGAATACGATTGCTCAAAATAATGCAGACACAGTAGATGGTAATCTTATTAAGTTTACAGGGAATGCGATTGCTGGAGTAGCAGCAACGAATCCATCAAGTATATTAAGTAGTAGTAGTAGTTTGGGGTTGTTAAGTAATACTATTGTAGAAAATACGGTAAATACCACATTATTATATGATAAATTGGGTACTAAGCTACTTAGTTTTAATGTGTTGGCTTATAATAATGGAAGTTATGCTTGTCGTTATTTATTAGGTGATGCAGCTAAAGAGGAAAAGGTTGGTTTTAATGTTGCTTATAATGCCTTATCTCTTAAAGGTGATAATAAATGTGATGTTCCAGAGCAGTCCTTGAAAGAAAATAAAACTAATATTGATGTTAGTGCCATAAATGATATTAAGACACTCCTTAGCCCACTAAAAAGTGCCTCTGAATACACGGCTTTCCTACCTTTATATTATCCTAGAAATAATGGTACTGAGACAGACCTAGTCAATATAGGAGCGACAGGGTGTAGTTCAACAGACCAACGTAATATTGCACGTATTACGGATGGAACATTATATTATGATCCTAATGCTCAAAATAGTTGTGATATTGGTTCAGTTGAGTTGATGAAACTTACTGCAGGGGATTTGGTGGATTTATCTAATGGTTCATTATTAGGTCTTGTGGCTGGTTATCAACAAGAGTATGATTTTTTTAAAAATTTAGTTGAAAAGCCTAATAATCCAGACTTTTTGACTTATTATAAACTCCGTTTGCAAGAATATAAAAATTTACTGGAGAATACTAAGGCAAATTTGAAATATCGTGGAATTTATGTAGATTTAAAAAAATATAAGCTCCCATTGCCACAAGAAGTTGAGTTGGCAGATGGCAATCATCAACTTAATTTCTTTAGTCCAGAAAATTATAAAGTAACTGTTGAAACATTAGGTATTGGACAAATCAATGATAATGGTGAAACAGTAAAACCCGATCCAAACCTACGCTGTGAATGGAATGAAGGTTTAGGACAAATTCTTGTTTATAGAACTGATGATGTCATTACTCAAGCTGGTGATAAAGCTTTTTGTAAATATACGATTCAATCTAAGGGTGACGAAAGCGTAAAGTCTTCTGGTTTAATTCAGGCTGCGTTTGTTAATATTGCTCCTTTGGCTAAAGATACATCAGTCACTTTAAAGTATAGACAGCATGAAAAAGCCACATTAAATTTATTAAGTTTTGCAAATGATGATGGTGATACAGGTGAGGGCGGTAAAGGTCCAGAGAGTAATCCGAACAAGCCCTCTTTCTGGAAAAACGAATACGGTGTTGAATTACCAATTCGTTTAACCAATGTACCCACCAGAGATTTGACCATAACAGCGGATCGTCAAGGGGCTTGTCCTGAGCCAGATCAAAAAGAAATCTGTTATGGTGGTAACATTTATGTTCAGGAAGTAAATACATTTAATCCATTTAACTTCTCATTCAATTATCAGGTGTATGATGCCGATGGTACTACTTCAAATGCTGCCACAGTGAGAGTCATTAGTACGGCTACAACAACTGATGATACTCGTCCTGCGGGCGGCGGGGGAAGTACTGGTATCTTCTCAATATTTGGGTTATTAACTTTAGTTGCTTATCGCCGATTCAGAAAATAGAAACAGTGAATCAAAAAATAGCGCTATTTATAGCGCTATTTTTTATATTTTGAGAGTTCTTTAGGGAGAGTATAAATTCAGTGTTCAGAATATTTGCTTAGATATTCATCTCTAATCGTTACACGTTCTTCCAAACTTGCATTTTGCATTCGTTTACGTAAATTATTTCGTTCCTGAGTACTCATTTTCTGCCATACGTCTCGCATTTTTTGTTTTTCATCATCTGGCAATTGTGTAAACCACTCCATTCGTTGCTGAAGTTGTGAGCTTTGGTCTGTGGGAATTTCTTTTAGCGTTTGGTAGCGCTTAATTAAGATACGCTGTTCTTCAGGAGATAAGTCATCCCATGCTTCTTCAGTAGTGGGTTTGCCTGATTTAGAGAAAATCCAAAATCGTTCTGAGCTAGCAAAACTGGTTTGTAATAAACTCAATGTACACACAACAAGTGCTAACTTTCTAGCTGCCATGTTGAACTTTATCCTCACCCAAGACCAATAACATTTCCATATCTTCAACCATTTGTGGTGAAAGCTTTGGATTAGCAATCACCTGATTTTGTGGTTTGTCTGCGAGTTGTAAAGAACCTGGGAGAACCACAATGCCCATGATTGCAGCGGCAAATGCAAAACCAGACATTTTCCAGATATTGTAAAAAGACGAAGGTTTCTTTTGAACAGAATCCAGCACATGATTCATCACCAGCATTTTATTGTGGTGTTGTTCTTTTGCGAGTTGGTCAAGTCTGGAAGTGACTCGTTTGGTGAATTCATCTTTTTTCATTTGATGATCCTCCCGTATGTGGGTTTAAATGCTCTAAAGCGATTCTGAGTCCCTGAATTGCACGGTGATAATGTGTTTTCACACTGCCTTCACTGCAATCCATAATTTGAGCTGTGGTTATGGTATCGAAACCCTCCCACGCTCTTAGCATAAATGCCTGCTGTTGACGTACTGGTAGTTGGTTGATTGCAGCCTGAATTTCTTCCATTGTGACTTCCTGATCTAGAAAATCGAATGGATTAGGGGTGGATTCATCTACAACATCAATAATTTCTTCGTCATCATCCAAATTAATTTTTTTAAATAATGAAAATGGGTTTGCACGGCGTGCTTCTTTGCGCCGCCAGTCCTGAAGTTTGTTATTTAAAATGGTATAGAACAGGGGATACCATTCTTCGGTACTTTTGTCTGAATATGATTTATGCAATGAAATAAAGGCTTCCTGAACCAAATCCATTGCAATACCTTGTTGACCCTGTGTTGCACTTTCCATCATCACAAGCGCACGACCTGTAACGTCTTGCATAAAAAAACGCAGACGTTGTTCAACAGTACTGCGGTCAGTACCATTATCGGTTCGGGCCTGTTTCGGTGCTAAGTCCATAGAGATGGAAAATCCTGTCATGGATACCCACCATTATTTCAATTCATTAGTTATATAACGTTGAAAATGGTGGATGCGTTGACAACTTAAGCAATTATTTTATGAGTGTAATGGATTTTTTCATTAAAAAAATCGTATTTAAAATAATTTAACGTTTTATTGGCGCTGGCGAACCATTTCAAAAAAGCAAATTGATCCAGCGATGGCAACATTTAAAGATTCTTGCCCGCCCGGTTGAGGAATAGTAACAGCCTGAGCATGTTCTAGGGCATAGTCACTTGCACCTTGTCCCTCATTACCTAAAATCCAAACACATGCTTGCTTTAAATCTTTGCTATACAAGCTGGTTGAACGATGTGAACTCGTTACAAACACAGGAATTTGAAACTTGGGAAGAATGTCGGTTAACTGAAAATTCTCAAAACAATGTACGCTAAAATGGGCACCCATTCCTGCGCGTAATACACGTGGGGACCAAAGAGAAGCTGAACCTTGCGTACAAATTACTTGCTTAATGTTGGCTGCGGCAGCCGAACGCAATAGCGTACCAACATTTCCAGGGTCTTGCACATTTTCTAAGATTAAGGTATCAGCTTTAAAATCAATTGTTAATGATGTTTTAGGGAGATCGACAATTGCTAAACAAGGCAGAGTTGTACCTAAAGTACTTAAATCTTTATACAGTACTTCACTAATGACAAAAATATGTCCCTGGTGTAATTCAATCACCTTTTGTAATTCAGGATGATCGAGAGCTTGTTCAGTCGTAAATAATGAAAAGATTTTTTTATGTTGTTGTAGCCATGCTAAACACAGATGAGTACCTTCTAGAACAGTTTGCTGATGTTTCTTTCGAGCACTATTGAGTTCGATCAGCCCACGCAAATGTTTGATTTTTGCATTGTCTTTTGATTCTAGAAAAATAACAGCCATAATATAAAAATCCAAAAGGGCATTATAAGATGATAATAATGCCCTGAATATAAAAGTAATTAGTGGTAGCTTGTTACGCGTTCCACTTCATTTTTAGAGCCAATTATAACAGGAACACGTTGGTGTAATTCTGTTGGTTGAATATCCATAATGCGAACACGTCCTGTCGTAGAGGCACCACCAGCTTGTTCAATCAACATGCTCATTGGGTTGGCTTCATACATCAAACGTAAACGCCCAG
>CAZKJI010000092.1:0-8977 GCA_964553005.1 uncultured Acinetobacter sp.
TTGAGGTGGGGCGTGAGTTACTCAATAAAGAGTTAGCACGCTTAGCAATTCACCCTAAAAGCATCGATCTTAAAGACTATTCATCTCACTTTAATCTGAAATCTGGCGATGATATTTTAGTTGCTTTGGTCAGTGGTGATATCAGCCTCCATGCCTTGATGAATCAAGTCAATCGTCAGATGCACTTGGATCAAGATGAGCCTGAACTGGTTTTAAAACCTGCGTTAAATCCTCGTGCGAGCCATACGCTCTCAGCACACGGGATTTTGATTGATGGCTTGGATAATGTCGAGCTACATATTGCCCAGTGCTGTCAGCCTGTACATGGTGAATCAATTGGCGGTTATATTACGTTGAACCGTGGTGTAAGCATTCACAAAATTGCCTGCCCTGACTATATCCGTATGACCACGCAGGAACCTGAACGTGCTGTTGAAGCGGATTGGGAAATGCAACCAACCCGTGGTCAGAGCGTGCAAATCGTGGTTGAGGCTTATGATCGCCGTGGTCTACTTAAAGACCTCACTCAAGTGATTTTCTCAGACCAAATCAATATTCGTCAGGTCAATACGATTTCTGAGGCAGATGGGATTGCCAATATGAAGTTGTTGATTGAAGTGAAAGGTTTGGCGCAATTGTCGCGTTTGTTGGCGCGTTTGGAGCAGCAGCCAGGCATTATCAGTGCAAGACGTTTGGTGCAGGGGAATTAGTAGGGTGGGAAAGAGAGTTTTATGACAAAACTCTCTTTTAATTAAGATTTGGTTTTTTGCAAGCATCTGTGCAATAGCAACAGAACTAACAGACTTTAAAAGATTTTTTCCATTTGTTTAAAAAGTATTTATAAATTATGATTAAGTTGATCTTAAGTTTTTTTTTATGTTTGATTTAGTTATCTTTTTAATAACATTGAACTAGAATTAACAAAGATCGTACAATACAATTAATTTTAAAGTTAGATCGCTCGGGGCTAGTGTTGAAACAGGATAGTAATACGATATGGACTCTAGGTTCTGGGAATTGGTGCATAAACTCTGAGCAGGGTTATGTTCTTGAAAGTTTTTGGGATAGTGGAAAATTAACTGAGCGTAATAGGGTTTTATTTGAACAATTGTATCGATCCTATTTAGATCAAAATAGTGGAAAAATTTTTCCTCCTGAATTTAAATATCATCCTGAAACTGGAAAACCATTAAAAAGAACACAGGGTTTTAATGCCAATGATGTCTGGATTGCACCCTATGGGCAAAGTGTTTTTATTGAAAATCAAAATCGTAAAGATAACGGGCTACAATATAGTCGTGAATTAAAAACATTAAAAAATAAGATTCAAACAGCAGATGAAAAAGCACAAACTGAAATTCCATTTTCATTTAGTGGAAGTATGGAATTTTTCTCTATTTGTGTTGGAACAGATATTCCACAACTGATTGCACTGAATAAAAATAATGGTGATCTGTATTTGTTAATTGAAGCTTCAAATACATGGGAAAAGTTAGATGCTATATCTTCACTTTTAGATGGTTGTCCAAAAGAATGGCAAGACTATTGGGGTATTGAATCCTATTATGATGTGATACAGAAAAAACATATCCTATTATTGCCAACCAATCACGGATTGGCTGAACTTTCTATTCACGGTAAAGATTTAAAATATAGCATTAACTATTATGGTTCTGGAAAGTGTTTAGGTAAACCTATTTACTGGAATAATCATATTTATGTGCCGATTAGCCACAATGATAAAGTAAAAATATGGAATCATAACGATAAATCTTATATTGATTTATCAGGTGAGAATTTTATCCAATATTTTTATTCTGTGGTTTTTGATAATCGAAATTTAATTTGGTTAAGTCCACAAGGGAAATGTAGTTTATCTTTAGATATAGATAAAAAAGTTTCAGCAAAATTCGAGAGATGGTTGCCAAATTATCAACCTGACTTTAATTTTGGTTCACCTTTTATGGATAAAGAGGGTGATTTTTATCAATTATTCTGGAAAATTTTAAATATAGATGGTGAAAGCCAAAATCATCGGGTTTATATTCGTTTAAATTCAGAAAATCTGATTGAAAAAATGATAGGTTCTCCTCGATTTACGACAGGAAGTGCAGCTTATATTTTTAAGGAAAAAATTAGCAGTAGAAAAAATAAAGTAAATATTTGGAGTGATGAGCAGAATACAGATCATACATTACGTTTTATTCCTTTAATGGAAGATCAAGACTCAAATAAAGATATGGTTCTAGGGATTTGTTTTAAGAAAGGTTCTGAGACCATTGAACGTATCCTGAGTGATGCTAAACATGAGATTTCATTTTTTATAGAAACTCCTGATATAGAACCCCATCATTTCTTTTCAGGGTTATATTCTGACTCCATTAAAAAATCCAGATTTTTCTATCATCACAATCATTTGTATTTTTATCATCCAGAAGAATCAAAATTACAAGGCTGGGAGGTAGAAGCATGAACAAAGTATGGATTGCAATGGTCTTGTCTAGCGTAGCAAGTCTTGGTCATGCTACACAGCAAGCCTTTTTAATACAAAATTCGGGCTGGATGGAGCCTTTTTATCAAGACTCAAATTCACAGTTTAAACCTTTGATTAATGGTGTGATTCAAACGGTAGCCAAGCCTGATGATAAAATTGTGGTCTCGGTATTTAACCAAAGTAATGCTTTAGCCAAGTCACCGAAAATCATTTATCAAGGTGCTGGGGCAAAACCGATGCTTGCTGATTTACAAGCACAGCAAATTGCCTATAAAAATGACAAAGCCTATGCCGATACCGATTTTACTGAAGCAGTGGTTTCTACAATTACCGAGCCTTTTGCCAAGCAATCGGGGATTATCTGGATTTTTACCAATAATAAAAACAGCCCGAATAATGATGCTGAAACCATTGCACGCAATAAAGAGTTTTATACGCTGATTCACGATAACCCTGCAATCAATAAAGTGTTGGCTTTTCCATTAAAAATGCCTGTTAAAGGTCAACATTTTAATGCATCGGGTTTAATGGTCTATGCACTTGCCTATGGTCAATCGGCGGAAAAAGATTTAAATCAATTGGTGGAATCTGGACAAATTGCCAAGATTTTTACTCAACAGCCTGCATTGTTAAAGCCATTGGATAAAGAACCTGTACAGATGATTCCGCAAGGTGTGAAAAATTCATCCAGTATTCGTGCATCATTATCTCAAGATCATAAAGTGCTGATTTTTGATTTAGAACCCAAGAAAGTTGTCCCTGAAATCAAACTGACCGCAGATTTAAAGAATAATTTTTATCCTTATAATATTGCAGCGACCAAAGTTGAAGCCAAATTGATGCTTGCTAATGGACAGCAAGCGCCAATTCAAATTTCACAAACTCAAGTCAATTTACTCACGAAAGAAAATACCAAGCTTGAGTTTAATTTACCAATTCCTGCCGATGTGGTGGTTTCGCCATGGTCATGGACAGCATTTAAGGCAATGGGGAAACAAGTAATTGTTCCTGCACAGGTACAAGTCACTCTATATGAACAGCAGCTTACCTTGTCTGATCAGTTTAAGCAGAATCTACAAGATTTATTTCCAAATGACCCATTATCAGATGTATTTGTTGCACCAAGCAATATTCAATCTTCAACGGCAATTATTCCTGTACAGTTTCGTCTGCAATATCCATTGTGGTCGGTGATGGTGATGATGGCTGGGATTTTATTTGGCATTTTATTGTTGATTTTCCTGTTTGCCCTTTTATCTAAAAGCAAACGTTATGATGTACTGATTAATGGCATTAAAAAGCAGAGTATTCAGCTTAAACCATTTTCCACGCAAAATATTTATGGTGAAAATGCCAAGATTATTGCTGTTGCCAAACGTGGATTATCTAAACCGACCCTCGAAATACTCGACAAAGACATCATTATCACACTTCGTTAATCCTTAAAATAGAGAGAATATCATGGCTGAATCTAATTCAACTGAACAAAATACCACTGAAAATCAGGGTTTTGTCATTCCACAGGCTAATGAAGCAACCCAACAAGCCACAACGGCAGTGACACAAACAGCGCAAGCAGTGGGGATTCCAACCATACAGGAACAAACAGGCTCAAGGGATTTAGCCATTGGTGGCGGCATTATTGTTGTTCTATTGATTGCATTCTTTTTTGCAAAACAGGGCTTTACCAATAGTTTAGTGAAAAAACGTGTATCGCCAAGTAAAGCCAGTATGGCGGGCTGGTGGCTGTTTATTTTCCTGTCTGCGATAGCGATTGGTGCGGTATTGGCTGCGGTCAATCCTGCCAAGTTTTTATCATTGACCATTTTAGCACCTTTGGGCGTAGTGGCATTGGTCAGCGCATTTTTAAGCTTTAAGTCAAGTCAGGCATAGTCTTGTATTGCATAGATCAAAATGAATGATTGAGGGATGGGGAATGTCAGAAGTACAACAAAAAGCAGGTTCGACAGCAAGTAAGGTTGAACAGTCGGTAAAATTACGCCCAACTTTATATATTGGAGTCGGTGGAACAGGGATGGAAGTGATGATGCGTGTGCGTCGTCGTATCCTGAATGCCAGTTGGGGCAATGATAAGGTTCGCTTGCAAAGTTTATCTGAATTTCCATTGGCTCAGTTTATCCATTTTGATCTTGACCAAGGGGCGATCATTGATAGTGGTCGGGCGCAAACCGAAGACTTGCAATATAATCTGGTTAAATTTACCGATGATGAACGCTTGGTCGAATCGTTTGATATTGAAAAATATAGTCGCGATGATGCATCTTTAAATCGTTATCCACATATCCAAAACTGGCTACCGCTTACCCCGAAAAAAATCCGTGAACTGGGCATTGACCCAGCCAAAGGTGCAGGGCAGATTCGTGCCGTATCTCGCTTATATTTCTTTGATAAATATACCCGAGTCAGAGATAAAATCCGTTCTAAACTCAATGTATTAAAAGCGGGATTGTCTCGTGACGATATATTGAAAAAGCTCAATCTGGAACTGGATACCAGTAAGTTCCGTATTGTGGTGATTGGTTCAGTGGCAGGGGGAACAGGTTCAGGCTCCTTTTTAGATATGGGTTGGCTGTCAAAATGGGTTGCCAGCAATGAAGTTGAGGCGGCTGATGTTGAACTGCTGGTATTTTTACCCACAGGTTATTCGGGTGCAAACAAGTCAAGAACCGAAGCCAATGCTTATGCGGCGTTGATGGAAATTGAATCCTGTATGGTCGGACATTCCAAATATGTGGAGAAATGGGATGATTTTGACCGTCCACAATTGGCATCAAAACCCTACGATGAAGTGCATCTGATTGATTCGGGCAATTTGGCTCGTCAGCATACCGACCGTATGGAAGATGTCTATTCGATGGTAGCGGAGACTTTATTTGAAGATTTCCGTTCTGCCGATTTTGCCAATCGTAAACGCTCAGTTGCTGTCAATCAGCGTCAGCATAAAATTCATATGTTTTCGCCACCTGTGCCAGCAGGACGTTTTGGTGATATGAAGCTGAATTATTCACTGGCATATTCAGCATTTGGTCAGGCGACTTTAGATACTCTGGGACATGCCCGTGCTGCGGAATATGTGTATTCGCTTGGCTCGAATATGCTCAAAGCATTTTTTGGCGTTGCCAGTAACAATCCAAATGCCAACCGTGCCAGTGAAGATCAACGTGACACTTTCATGAAAGACTTTATGTCTTTGAAGAAAGTGCCTTTTAATGATTTACCCGAATTTTCTCCAGCGACTTTAAAAAATCCTGAGATTGCTGAACTGAAAACCGAGTTCATGGATTTAAATATTGTGGAGGTATTATTACGTTCTGGGCAATCAGGTGTAGAAGTTGATATTACCGAAGAGACTCGAGATCGTGTCAATCAACGTATTGATGAAATCAAACATGTTGAGCGTGAACAATGGGGTACAGAAGTTCGCAAAACCATGCAAGGTTTATTACGAGATGTGATTCGTAATACTGATAGTACCTCAGATACTGCCGAAGATCGGGTAATGCATCGTCGCAAGGCATTATTTGAAAGCCTGAAAAAGGAATTGGAAGCCAAACTTTATCAATATCTGGATAATCAGGAACGAGGTGGTCTGGAATATGTTATTTCCTTGGTTGAGCAGATTAAGGATAAAATTGAAAATACCAATTCGGGTATTTGTATACAACTGAAAGAGTCTTCTGAGCGTTATACCAGAATCAAAGAGGCTTTACAAAGCTATGAATATGATAAGCAGCTTAAAGATTTGGATGAAACTAAAGATGATGGACTTTTTGGTATAAAGCGTAGTTCTAATGAGGCACAAGCTCGAACAATTCTGGAAAATTTAAAGCAAGATATTGCTGGTATTTTAGCATTCCATTTACGGGCTAAAGCTGCTTATGAAGCCATTGAATTAATGAAAGACATTTCTAAGTGGTTGGGCAATAGTCAGGGTGTTGACGATAATGGACGCACGATTTGGAATGGTATTTTAGGCGATTTACAAAATGGTCAAGATGCGGTCATTGAAATGATGAAACGTCTTGATCGTGATAAAGAAGTGATCCACCAAAATATTCGTACTAAACACGCCACAGTACAAATTATTGAAACCGAAGAAGCTACACAAAAAAATATCGACCCACGTATTTTACATGAATGGGCAGCCGAAGCCTTTAAAGACTTTGGTGGCTCACGAGAAATATTTAAACAGTTGGTTGACCCTGATGGGCATCCAAAATTATTACTGACCATTTTGAGGATGGCGGAATACCGTCTGGAAAAACTTGAACAAGACGCCGATGCCCATGAAGATGCTTTATATGAAGCGTTGGATAAAATGAGTGCAGTTGAACGTCAGAAAATATTTTCCGATTGGTTGCAACGTGCCATGCCGTGGATTGATGCCCGTTTAAGTAGTGATTTAGACGGTATTTCTGACCGTTTTAAATGCTTTATTGGGGTGAATCATTCCGAACAGTTTAGTAAAAAATTTAAAGCGGAATTGGTTGGTTGTATTCCAAGTGGTTTAGGTTTAAATGCAAATGCTTTATCTATTGTTGAAACAGGTGAAGCAGGTCGAGCCGTGTGTTATGTGGAATTATCAGGGATTCCACTCACTATGTTACGTGGTATTGAAACATGGCGTACTAGTTATCGTAAAGAAAGTGAGCGTACTCCATTACATACCCATATTGATTCTACTCGTTTTAAACACCCTTATTCACCATCGCCACAAGAACTGAATGAGTTGGCAGATGATTTTAAATGTTATTTAAAAGCGGTGATGTTAGGGGTATTAAAACGCTGTGATATTGCTGATTTGATTCCAGCAGGTCAATATGAATTTACCGTGGCTCGTGGTGATGTTCGCCGTTTGGGTAATGAACGGAATTTCCGTTTAAATGGTTTACCACAAAGTTATCGGGATAATATCTATACACAGGTAAAACAGAAATTTGAGCAAATTAAATCATCGCCTGCTAGTTTAGCCTTACTCATTGGTTTAACCGACTTTTATGAGAAACAGGTGTATACCCTGCGTTTAGTGCCGAATGAAAAAGGTGGAGAAGCGGAACGAGTTGGTTTTGCCTGTGCCATTACCAAAGAGTTGAAAAAAGAGTTATTACAGGATGCAGCAGATTTAAATATTTCTGATGCAGACATTGAACGTGCTTATAATCTGACTGAATATCCAGAAGATATGCAGCAATGGGCAAGCGTGGTCAAAAACTCTGATGGTGATGCTTATCTCGATGAAATCCGTGAAAAGAGCAAAGATCACCCACGCTTAAAATGGGTGATGAATATGTCGCCAAGTGTGTTGCAACAACATGATGCCATTTTACATGGTACAACGGCACAGACTGCTGTAGTGGGAAGTCCAATGATGGGCGCATCTGCTGCTCCTACACCACCGCCTGCATTTGGTGCAGCACCGCCACCGTTACAGCAACAACCAAAATATCAATACCATGTTGCGATCAATGGTCAGACCTATGGACCTTATCCGCATGAGCAAATGTTAAGTATGTTGCAAGCCAAACAAATTGATCCATCGGCAATGGTGTGGCGTGAGGGCTTGGCAAACTGGGTTGCCATTGCGCAATGTCCTGAACTTGTGGTGACACCGCCACCATTATCACCCATGACTCCACCACCGCCATCATTTGGTTAATGGGTTGTATCCCTCATGTGCTGGGGCATGTGAGGGTGTTTATTTTATAGTTTTTGAATAGGTTTAAATTGGCATGGCACAGCAGAAAGAAGACATTATAGAGTGTTCAGCTTGTAATGAAAAATTACAGGTCAAAGTTAAATTTTGTCCATTTTGTAGTGAGGAATATGTTGATTTAAAACTTCAAGCTGAACAGGCAGAAAAAGCCAAGCAGGCTGCTGCCGAAGCAAAACGCCAAAAAGAATTAGCTGCTCAAGTGGAATCAGAGCGTCAAAAAGCAGCACAAGAACGCCAAAGAGCTGAACAGGCAGAGAAAGAACAACAAGAGAAAGATGCACAATTCCAAAAAGAACAAGAGGCTAAACGTCAGGCTTTAGAACAGGAACAGGCAAAACGCGAAGCCGAAGCCAAACAGGAAGCACTTGCTCGTCAGCAAGCGGATTTAGTACGCCAAACGGCAGAATTAGAAAGACAAAAAGCTGAACAAGCGCAGCAAGCCAATGCAGCACCGCCACCTTTTCAGCCTGCACAACCAAAAGGTTCATCGGGTAAATATGTGGTGATTGCCTTTGTTGTGATTTTAATCGTGATTTATTTGGTCTTTAGTGGGGATAAAAATACTGTACCAGTAGAAAGCGTCAATGAGACTGTAACGGAAACACAAGCGAGTCAGGAACAGCAGGAGCTTGTGGCACAGAAAGCAGAATTGGAACGCCAAAAGCAAGAATTAGAGCAACAGAAAGCAGAACAAGACACGCTTGCTCAACAACAGGCAGAGGCGCAACGCCAAAAAGACCAACAAGCGC
>CAZKJI010000093.1:0-8974 GCA_964553005.1 uncultured Acinetobacter sp.
ATCATATATGTACGGATGTACATCAAACATTTAAAGCGAATAAGTGATGAATGAACAATTAAATGCCACGCTGATGTCGTGGGTACAATTCCTGAATGATCCACTCTGGAATTTTCTGGTCGTCTTATTGGTTGCGGTTGGGGTGTTTTACACATTCGTTACGGGTGCGGTACAGCTTCGCTTGTTCCTGCACAGCATTCTTGTGATGAAAAGAAGCCGTAAAGAGACGCAAGATGAACATGGCATTACACCATTTCAGGCTTTCGTCACGGGTCTTGCAAGCCGTGTCGGTGTTGGTAACGTTGCTGGTGTTGCCATAGCAATCGCCATTGGTGGTCCTGGGGCCGTGTTCTGGATGTGGTTCACTGCCTTTCTTGGCATGAGTTCTGCATTTGTTGAATCATCGCTTGCCCAGTTGTTTAAGGTGAGAGACCATCAAAACAAGCAATTCCGAGGTGGACCTGCGTACTATATTACTCAGGGCTTAAAACAAAAATGGCTGGGGATTGTTTTTGCACTGTCACTCATTCTGGCTTATGGCTTTGTAT
This sequence comes from uncultured Acinetobacter sp., assembly GCA_964553005.1. Lineage (GTDB taxonomy): Bacteria > Pseudomonadota > Gammaproteobacteria > Pseudomonadales > Moraxellaceae > Acinetobacter. The sequence goes on from CAZKJI010000093.1 coordinate 549, forward strand.
TTAATGCCGTGCAGGCAAATGCGATTATTGGGGCAACCTCACATGCATGGGGGTGGGATAAAGCCAATTTTGTATTGGGTCTCGGTAGTCTTAATTTTGAAGTGTCATGGGTTGGTATTGCATTGGTGGTTATGACGGCATTGATCATCTTTGGTGGGATCAAGCGTATCGCCAGGGTTGCCGAAGGTATTGTTCCTTTCATGGCATTGCTTTATATCATGGTCGCCTTGTACATCGCGATAACCAACTTGCCGATGTTGCCTGAGATTTTTAAACTGATCTTCACCGAAGCATTCCAGTTTAATGCGGCAGCAGGTGGTTTCTTTGGTGCGATGATTTCTATGGCAATGATGATGGGCATCAAGCGTGGCTTGTTCTCCAACGAGGCAGGCATGGGTTCAGCGCCAAACGCTGCTGCTGCCTCTGATGTGAAGCATCCTGTGAATCAGGGGTTGGTACAAATGCTGGGTGTATTTGTTGATACTTTCGTGGTGTGTTCATGTACTGCGATCATCATCATGGTGTCTGGTCTGTATCATGAAGCTGGCTTTGAGGGCGTGACATTGACCCAAAAAGCATTGGAGAGCCAAATTGGTGGTTGGGGTGGAGGCTTCCTTGCCATTATCCTGTTCCTGTTTGCTTTTACCTCAATTATTGGTAACTATGCCTATGCTGAAAGCAATGTACAGTTCATTAATGACAACCCAAAGGTCATGTTCATTTTCCGCCTGCTGGTATTGGCAATGGTCTATTTCGGGGCGATCACAAGTGTACCTTTAATCTGGTCAATGGCCGACCTTTCAATGGGCTTGATGGCCACCATTAACCTTGTGGCAATCTTACTGTTAACACCAATGGCACGCATATTGTTGAAAGATTATACCTCTCAGCTTAAAAAAGGGATCAAGGAACCAAAGTTCAAGATTGATCAATATCCTGAGCTAAAGAAAAAAGTTGGTTCAGATATCTGGTGATTTTGATGGAAGCTCCTTTCGAGGAGCTTTTTTTATGAAGTGCCAGTCATGGCAGCAAAAAAACTGATACAGCATTTCTGGCTGGGCGGAGATAAAATTTAAGCTGTAAACACAGTAAATATGGCAACAACTGCATATGAAATGGCTTAAATCATGCGTACTCGGACTTTCAGTGATCATTTTAACAGGTTGTCAAACAACCTCACATTTACGTCCAGCGATTGAAGATGCTCAGGCACAGGTGCTGAGCCAGCCTTATAGCTATATCAAACAACAGCAAAAACGGCCTGTAATCGCTTTGGTTCTGGGAAGTGGTGGCGCGCGTGGCTATGCACATATTGGAGTGATAGAGGTGCTAGAGCGACAGGGGATTCGTCCAGACTTTATTGTAGGCACCAGTGCAGGCAGTATTGTTGGTTCAATCTATGCCAGTGGAAAAAGCGCAGCAGAATTAAGAGATATTGCACTTAAACTAAAAGCCAATGATGTGCGTGATGTCAGTGTAAGTCTGAAAGGTTTTTTTGATGGTAAAAAAGTTGAAGACTATATCAATCAACAAGTTCATAACATGCCATTACAAAAACTTAAAATTCCAATGTATGTGGTTGCAACTGAGTTAAAATCAGGTTCTAAAACTGTCTTTAATTATGGTAATACTGGGCAGGCGGTACGTGCTTCGGCTTCGATTCCCAGCATGTTTGTGCCCACCAAAATCCATGATGTTGAATATGTGGATGGAGGGCTGGTGAGTCCTGTGCCTGTTCAGGTTGCACGAGAACTAGGGGCGGATGTAGTGATTGCGGTGGATATTCTGGCCCAGCCAATCCACACGGAGACCAGCAATGTCTGGGGCCTGTTTAACCAGAACATCAATATTATGCAGGGCCGTCTGGCGGAAGAAGAACTGAAAGATGCGGATGTAGTAATTCAACCTGACTTGCGTGAAAAGGCGCATATTTTTGATATTAAGGGGCGTGAAATGACCATGCAGGCAGGTATTGATGCAGCACAAGCAAAACTTTCTGACATTGAGCTTGCCATTCAAAGCAAGAAAAACGCTGCACAATTTGCTCAGCAAGATTTTGCCTTAAAGAGCTTTCCAGCACATCCTTAAGGTTTATATGGCCACGGAAAGTCGTAACAGGATTAAAATTGTTCCGATGTCCTGAACAAATTGTAAATACTCATCATAATGCTATGAAAATTTTGGGAAAGCATGTAAATAACTACAAATTACCAAAGTTTCTATCAGACAAAGTTAAGTTTGAGGTTATAGGATGACGTACTTGCGTCAATTGCAACACAACAAGGATTGTTAAGCACGATGTTTAAATCATTTTTTCCTAACCCACGTCTATTTTTTATTTCAGTAGTGGTATGGTTGGCCCTGAATATGTTGCTCTGGTACACAGGTGGGCATGGATGGGGTGAATATCTGGGTTTTCCTAAAGGCTATGCTGAAGTTGAGTTACCGATAGGAGTGAGTCGCTTCTGGTCACCTGCATTTATCTGGTTCTATTTGTGGTTCCTGATTTCTACGGCATTATTTGCTGGTTGTTGGCGATTCCTTTCCGATAACAAATGGCAGAAGTGGTCAATCTGGGGTTCAGCTTTTATCCTGTTTAATATCTGGTTTGGCGTGCAGGTGAGTGTTGCGATTAACGCATGGTATGGTCCATTCTGGGACATGATTCAAAAGATGCTGAGTGATGGTGGCGGCAATATTAATGACTTATATAATGGCACATTGACTTTCCTTTATATTGCGATGGTTGCTGTTACATTTGCAGTGATTAATGCGTTCTTTACCAGCCATTACGTATTTCGCTGGCGTACTGCCATGAATGAATACTACACTGCAAACTGGGATCAGCTTCGCCATGTCGAGGGGGCTTCGCAACGTATTCAGGAGGATACCATGCGTTTTGCCACCATTATGGAAGACTTGGGGGTGGAACTGATCAAATCTGTGATGGTACTGATTGCGTTCCTGCCATTATTATTTAAAATTTCTGAAAAAGTGCCAGTGCTCCCAGTCGTTGGAGAAATTGAACATTCACTGGTCTGGGCGGCCATTGTCTGGGCTGTGGTTGGAACGGTGGTACTCATGATCGTGGGGCAGAAATTACCAGGCCTACAATTTAACAATCAAAAAGTTGAGGCAGCTTATCGTAAGGAACTGGTTTATGGTGAAGATCATCCGAATAGAGCTGATCCAATCACGTTAAAAGAGTTATTCAGTAAAGTTCGTTTAAATTATTTTAGACTTTATTTCCACTATGCTTATTTTAATCTAGTCGCGATTTGGTATAAGCAACTCGATGTTTTATACAGCTTAGTTGTCCTATTTCCAGCGATTGCATCAGGTAAAATGACTTTAGGCTTGATCAACCAAATCAGTAACATCTTTGATAAAGTGCGTGAATCATTTCAATATCTCATCAGTTCTTGGAAAACCATTATTGAATTACTCTCAATTTATAAACGTTTAAAAGCTTTCGAGTCAATTTTAAAAAAATAAGTGTGATTAAAAAAACCTGCAACTAGCAGGTTTTTTTGTGCCCATGATTTGATTAGTGAGTTGCGTTGTAAAAATTTAGAATAGTTCCAACCAAATGCTGTTGTGATTGATCAATGGTGACTTTGATTTCTCTAAAGTTAAACGCGTCTTCATCTTGATATTTGGCTACGCCATGTGTTCTGTTCTTCAGCTTAGGAATTTGATAACTAAAGAAAGCGATTTGTTTTGAAGGGTGTACGATCTTTAGTAATTTAAGTGGATCTTGATAACCGCCGTATTCATATTCCACACTTTGTTTTAAAAGATGCGGAAAATAAAGCGTCGCGTTTGGCATGCCGCAACCTACACAAAATGATGAATCATAAAGCTGAATTGCTTGTTTCTGATTTGGACTCATAATTAAGGCAGATCCAGTACCATTCGCTCCTGCATTTGATTGTATGTCTTGCCAATTTCTAGGTACAAGCACAATTCCTATTTCAGGAATAGCCCATAATTTGAGTTGTTCAGCTTGTTTAGCATCTAATTTAAAATCGAAATGACAGCTTTTTGCGGAACATGATTTAAAGTCTTTTAATAAACCATCTTCCATAGGGTTGAGTGCGGTTACCCCGTAAAAAGGCACTCGAACATCATTTGCAAAAGAAGCTTCACCGAGAGGGTAAATTTGATTTTCTGCTTTTCGTTCTTTTGCACTATTTGAAAACTGAGGAAAATTTGCTTTAAATACAGTAATTTCAGCATGAGTGGCTGAGGCAAACGTACTCATTAAAATCGTGGGAAATAAAATTGTTCTTTTCATTTTTAAATTTGACCAAACTCAGTTTGCTTTAAGCTCATATCTTCTGCAATAAAATGACATATGACAAGAGTAGATTAGCCCTTTAAACTGTTTTCAAGTTTGATAATAAATATGAGTAATACAGAATGATACCAGTGAAGAATATACTTTCAGTTTGCTGCTTTATGGCACTCAGTTCTACTAGCTTCGCACAAGAAATCAAAGGGATTTCATTTTCACATCAAGATTGGGAAATTTACTGTAGTAATACAGGAACCTGCCGAGCAGCAGGCTATCACAATGAATCCAGTGATGATTATCCAGCATCTATCCTATTAACACGTCAGGCGGGCAAAGCTCAGCAAGTCACAGGTGAGTTTGCTTTGGGTGATGGGTTTACCGAACCTCAAATTCCTAAAAATCAGCTTAAAAATATTCATTTTTATATCAATGGCAAGGATTTAGGGCCTGTCTTGGTGGATGGCACTGAATTCCCTCTTATGGGTAGATTGACCACAACACAGGTGAATGGATTGTTGCAACAGGCCAGTGGAAAAGCAGACATAGTATTTAAAAACAACCGACTGCAATGGAATATTTCGGATGCGGGTATGACCGCAAGCTTATTAAAAATTGATGATTTTCAGAAACGTGTTGGAACGACAGGGGCATTGGTCAAAAAAGGGAAAATGAGCGAAGTAAAAGTTTCGGCAGCTCAACCGAAATTGGTGGTGAAACAGGTTAAAACAGCCAGCAAACCTTATTTAACCCTACAGCCTAATAATAAGCAGCATCAGTCAGTGTATAAATCATTGATGGCAACACAACCCCCACCCAAACAAGATGGTTTTTGTGAGGGGGTTTATACTAGTGATGGCGTAAAACCTCAGTCGATTGAACTTTACAAATTAAGCAATAAAAAAGTATTGGCAACGACCCTATGTTGGCGTGGAGCATATAATGAGGGGTATGGAGCGTGGGTACTGGATGAGTCTTTAACAGGAAAAGCGATCTTTGTGACTGAACATGCCTCAGATTTTGGGGATGGGATAATCAGTAGCTCACAAAAAGGACGGGGGATTGGAGACTGCTGGTCAAGTGATGAGTGGGTTTGGGATGGGCAAAAATTTGTACATACCAAAGATATGTGGACAGGCATGTGTAAAGGGCTTGCTGCGGGTGGGGTTTGGGAACTGGACCAAATTGAAGCAGTTGTAAAATAGCATTTTGAATATATACGCCAATCTCAACTTAAAATAAGATTTTCGGGTGTGTTAAGGGGGCAGTGATTATTTCATTTTTATTCATTAACTAAAATAAATTGCTAAAAATAACTCAGCATTTCGCTGCTTTAATTTTTAGCTGTATGACAATAACTACTCACAATATTCAGGATTATAAATTTGCTGAATTGTAAATTTTTTTACCGAGAATTTTCATTGATTGAGTACAATTAACCGCCAATCCTATTATAGGCTAACTCTATAAATGGTTTGGTATCTATCAGTTCATTGAGGTTGGTTATCGTAAACTCGACATCGCCAATACCATGATGCCCTATATTGGAAACATCACGATAATTTGGAGTATTTACAGGAATATCCTCAGGTTTTAATTTTAAATAAATTTTTAAATTTCGTAAGCGAACTTCCACAGTTAAAATATTTTGTGTGCTTTTATAGGCTATATAGTATTTTTTAGGAATTTCCTCAATCGAGTCATCAAAACCCATAATCATGTCTTGTAATGCTTCCATGAGCTCAATAACTTCTTTAGATTTATTTTGTAGATGGCTCTCTATGGTGTATTGTCCGATATTGCGTGTAATAGCAGCCTTTTTTCCCGCTGCAACCATGACAGGGTTTTTCGCTGTTTGATTGAGAGTTACTGGCGTATTTGATGTTGTGTTATGAAAAACTTCCTCAAGATACAAACTTTGGTTTGAAAAAAGTTGATAACGCCATAATTCAATATTTGCTCCCATAACTTGTACTGCATGTAGATCGTATTTTTTATAATTTGGTGCAATACAAATGACCCGAATATCTGACCAGTCAATTTCTATATTGTTTCCTAGTACTTTTTGAGCTGCTATTTCAAAATCACCTTTATGATCTTGAATCCAATGAAGATAAAATAGGCTTTGTGTTATGAGTTCTGAGGACTCTACTTTTTTATATTCAATAATGACAGGATTATTATCTTCAGATAGAGCTAGAGTATCAATTCGACCAGCATGAATTGCACCCGTTGAAAATTCACTTGCGATAAAACGGCAGTTAAAAACAGTGATTAGGTTGTTTTCAATTAAAGTTTGCAAATCTTTTTCTAAAGGGAAGTTGGTTTTTTGCACAGTGTGTAATTGTAAATTATTATTTATATCGAAAATTGGCATGACGATAAAACCTTATTTAAAAAATAAAACCCCGTATCAATACGAGGTTTTATAACATGAAATCAATAAATTGGCTAATAAGTTAACCAATCAATTTCTTCATTAATTCATTTACTTGTGTGGGGGAATCTTACAAACTTAATCTTTGGCTTTCCATGAGTATTTTACAGGGTTACTAGCCCCTTTTTTTCTGAACTTTTCAGGAATTCTTTTGCCTAAATATTTGGTCTGAAATTCTGGAGGTGCATTTTTCCCAATAAACCCATATCTTTTTGAGCGTATTTCGTGATTATAGACATCCTCACCTAACAGCATAAAGTTCGGGAAGTTTTCTTGTGTGGCTTCTAACCACTGTTCAGCCACAAATACGCCTTTGATCACACCTTGTACCGTCGCTAAAATTATTTTTGCTTTATTGGCTTCTGAAGGGGTGAGTTTCCATGCAAATCTAACTGCATCATATACGCCACGTTCTAAAGCAGTTCTATTGATTGAAATCAATAGAGCATCATCTGTAATTTCTACGGTTTCAGCTTGATATGCTGTAACAATTTCATGAATATTAGCTACTCCATATTCATTGCTACCTTTGCCACTCATAATATTTGTTAGACCTGAATAAGCATCAATTAATGAAGCCTCAACAACTTCAGCCATATTTTTGCTTTCTAAAGCATGGCGATGAATAATATGGATAACATCTAAACCCGATAATTGAATATCTCTGATCTGTTTCATTTTTAAGCTAAGAAGATCTTCTTCTGTTTCTTTATCAGTTAGCAGCCCATTTACATGATCAAATATTCGATTGTTAACTCCACGACCTATGTAAAAGGTCAAACCATCTCTTGGATCGACTAATCGATAAACATACCATTTAAGATTTTCACAGACTTCTGGACTAAACTTTTCTATTTTCATATTATTAACCCTAAAAACCCCACATAAAGTGAGGTTTTATAACATGAAATCAATAAATTGGCTAATAAGTTAACCAATCAATTTCTTCATCAATTCATTGACTTGCGCAGGGTTGGCTTTACCTTTTGCAGCTTTCATGACTTGACCTACGAGACCGTTAAAGGCTTTTTCTTTACCAGACTTGTACTCTTCAACCATTTTTTCATTGGCTGCAAGTACTTCTTTGATAATCGCTTCAATCGCACCTGTATCGGTTTCTTGCTTTAAGCCTTTCTCAGCAATAATGTCATCTGCAGATTTTCCTTCTGCTTCCCACATAAAGCCAAATACTTGCTTCGCGATTTTACCGTTAATGGTGTTATCCACGATACGTGCGATCATGCCGCCCAATTGCTCAGCAGAAACAGGAGAGTCCGCTAATTCTAAGCCTGCTTTGTTTAAAGCACCTGAGAATTCACCCATTACCCAGTTTGCTGAAACTTTACCTTGCTTCGCACCGCCAGCAGCAGCTACAACAGCCTCGTAGAAGTCCGCCATTTCGCGTGACAGCGTCAATACATGTGCATCGTATTCAGTCACGCCGAAGTCAGCAATAAAGCGCTCACGACGTGCAGCAGGCAATTCTGGCAGGGCAGCGCGTGCCGCTTCGATTTGCTCATTTGAAATGATCACTGGCAATAAGTCTGGATCAGGGAAGTAGCGATAGTCGTTCGCTTCTTCTTTCGAACGCATTGAGCGAGTTTCCATCTTGTTCGGATCGAACAAACGGGTTTCTTGGTCGATCGTGCCGCCATCTTCCAAAATTTCCATTTGGCGTTCAATTTCAACATTGAT
>CAZKJI010000094.1:0-8842 GCA_964553005.1 uncultured Acinetobacter sp.
CCAGCGTTGCAAGCGCATCGCGTGTGATGAAAGAGCCTTTATTGGCACCATAACCCGTTTCTACGCCTAAAATTCCCAGAATGACCGATTTAGGTACGCCAAACTGCTGTTCTGCGCGATTCAGGGCATCCTCATACTGGCTTTTAAAGCGAGCACCGCGCTGAATGGTGCCTTCAACCAGAAACATGGCGCGATATTCATACCAGGGCTTGCTTTCACCTGGACGGGTCATGATGTTCAGGATATTGGGCAGGTTACGTGTACCACTCATGGCGGCATCTACCTGCTCACTGCTTAGGCCATAAGTGGTCATGGTCTTTTGTTTAAAAGCAAAATAATTGGGATGAGTGTAAAATTCATTAGCCTGCACCCAGTTACTGGTCAAAAACAGGCTGGCACTCAAGGTAATAATTTTAAACGTTTTATTTAAAGTTTGATGAAACATAAGGTTTATATCGTTCCTCATTATCGATGTGTATGAATAGACATCACCAGTCCAAATGTTGACATAAGGGTAATAATTGCAGTACCACCATAGCTCATAAATGGCAAGGGCACACCCACTACAGGTAAAATACCACTGACCATGCCAGCGTTTACAAATACATAAACAAAAAAGGACAAACCAAACGCACCCGCGACCAGACGACCATAGTTATGGAAGCTTTGCAGGCCAATCTGGAACGTCCTGAAAATAATGGTGCAATAGAGCAGAATCAGTAGGCTGACTCCAATCAGGCCAAACTCTTCGGAATAAGCGGCAATAATAAAGTCGGTATGTCCTTCTGGCAGAAAGTGTAGATGGGATTGTGTTCCCTCCAGAAAGCCTTTGCCTGAGAACCCGCCTGATCCAATCGCTGTCTTGGACTGGATGATATTCCAGCCTGTCCCCAAAGCATCCGCTTCGGGGTCTAGCAGGGTGAGTACCCGCTGACGTTGATAGTCATGTAGTAAAAATTCCCAAGCAATTGGAATAATCATGGCCACAGCACCTGCCGCCGCCGCAATCAGCCGCCATGACAGGCCACTGAGAAACAGTACAAAGATACCGCTAGCAAGAACCAGTAACGAAGTTCCCAGATCGGGCTGCTCAGCAATCAGCAAAAATGGAATGACAATCAGGACCAGTGATAGAATCACCTGTGAAAAGCTGGGTGGCAATGCCTTGCGTGATAGAAACCAAGCAATCATCATTGGCATACCAATCTTCATAAATTCACTGGGTTGCACACTGCCGAAGCCAGGGATATCAATCCAACGTTGTGCTCCCATACGGACTTCGCCAAAAATGACGACTGCCACTAAGGAAAGTACACCAAACACATAAAAATAAGGTGAAAATGCCTGATATACCTTTGGGGGGATTTGAGCCAAACTAAACATAACAATAAAACCAATCCCAAAGCTCATTGCTTGCTTACTGACTAGTCCGACATCTTGCGCAGAAGCACTATATAATACTGTGAGTCCAAGTAAGGCATTTAAAACCAAAAAAGAACAAAGCCAAGGGTCGATATGCAGTTGTTGCCAACGGGATAACTGGGTTGCTGTGCTCAAGCCGTCACGCGGCGCTTGACGTAGAAATTTATACTGGGAACTAGGTGCCATGCGAGTGTAGATCGGGAAATCAATGCTTGGAGAATGCTAACATAAATGCGGATTTAGAGCGTGCAAATTTAGAAAATGTGAGATCTATAAGTATCCAGTTTATAATTGGAATGATCATCTTTTATCTATGAATTATATGAAATAATTATTATAAATCAATGTTATATATTAAATATTATATTGCATGCACCTAATAAAAAGCGATGGTTCCATGACCATCGCTTTTGCATCATTTGGCGAATTACTTTTGAACCAATAACTGATCAAAATGTTTTGCAAATACTTCAAGTTCACCTTGGCTTAAACCTGGGATGAGCTTATTGATCACAATATGAACGGCTGTTTCGACACCACTGGTTGCAACGCTCGCAACACCACGTTTCATCATGCCCAGACCCAGCGTTTTGTTAAATTCGGTCATGAAGTGGTGAATCAATGCATCAGCAAAAGTTTTAAATTGCTGGGTTAATGCATCACGTTGTGCCTTGCCATTTCCAGCAGCGACTTCTGCAAAGCTTTTTTTCATGTCAGCGACCAGCGTATCAGGTAGAACCGTACCAAGACGTTGTTGACCCTCATTGTCAGTAAACAGGCTTTTTTCCATAAACGTCAACGATTCAAGAACCTGCTCGTTTGGTGCCTTGCCTAATAACTGTTTAAGTAAAGTCTCAACAATGCCACGGATTTTGATTGCAAGCTTCTCGGTAGTGTCACGCTTATCACTTGGCGGAAATTGTTGAACCAGCTTAATCAGCATGTTGTCTAGTAATTCATCCGTCAATTGTAAAGAGATTTTGTCACGTAAAGGGTATTGTGGTTCTTTACTGTCACGGCTAGCCTGTGCAAGTTGAATATCCTGACTCAAACCTGCTGATGGAAGAATACCGAAATAACTGGTCATTGAAACATTTCCTCTATATCAAATTTATTCGTTTTATTGTCTCGCCAAGCGAATTGGCTCTGGCATCCATGACAAGTCTGATACACGGCATGGGTTAATATCCAAGCCTCCACGGCGTGTATAGGTTGCATAGACCATCAACTTTTCAGGTTGAAGCAGTTGCCAAATATCCGCAAATATTTGCTCAACACATTGCTCATGGAAACCATTATGCTGACGGTACGAGATAATATAGGCTAACATACTGCGATAACAAGGTCTTTTGCCTTGCAGACGAATAAAAACCGTACCCCAGTCAGGTTGGCCTGTCACAGGGCAGTTACTTCTTAAAAGATGAGAGTAAAGTTTAATTTCAACACTTTCTTGGGTCGCAGGATCTAACCTTAATAGAGTTGAATCTGGATGCTCAGATAGACGCTCAGGGATGAGATCATCAATACAAATCCCTTGCGGTTTAGAAATTTCTAAATCATCAACTTGGAATAATTGTAGTTCAACTTTTCTACCCGCCGCATTGGATAAGTCACGTTCAACCGTTTCGACAAAAGCTTGTTGAGACTCAAACTGCGTAAAGTTCATGCTATTGAAATAAAGTTTAAGTGACTTTGATTCAATTAAGTTGGGGGAGTTGGCGGGTAAGGTTAAACGACCAATCGCCACTTGTGGTAAGCCGAGATTATTCAGCCATGAAATTTCAAATACATGCCACCAATCTTTACCTTGTGTAATTCCTTCAACATGCAAATACTGTTGACGAGACTCAGCACGAGCAATTGGAAATAAAACCTCTGGCTGATATTGAGTAGGGTATTGGGTGTCTTTACCCAATAAAGAATGTTCAACACTCATTCACGCATTCCTGAACCACGAGCTAATAAACGATAAGCAACTGCATAGAGCGCAACACAGCATAGGGTAACGATACTTAGTGAGAACGTTACATTGACGTCACTGTGCCCTAAAATGCCAAAACGGAAAGCATTGACCATATATACAATTGGATTGACTAAAGATAAATTTTGCCAAAATGGGCTAAGCGCACTAATCGCATAAAAGACACCACCTAAATAGGTAAGTGGAGTCAATACAAAAGTCGGGATAATAGAGATATCATCAAATGACTTCGCATAAACCGCATTGATGAAACCACCAAGCGAGAATAATAGTGAAGTAATAATGACAGTATATATAGTCACGAATAGATTATAAATTTCTAAGTGAGTAAAGAATAAACTCATGATGGTCACAATCAAACCGACCAACACACCACGACATACGCCACCAATCACATAGCCCCAAAGAATCAGGTGTAAGGGCACAGGGCTCATGATCAGTTCTTCAATACTTTTTTGAAATTTGGCACTAAAGAAACTTGATGAAACGTTGGCATAGCTATTGGTAATTACCGCCATCATGATCAGGCCAGGCACAATAAATTGCATATAGCTAAAGCCGCCCATTTCGCCAATACGAGAGCCAACTAAGTTGCCAAAAATCACAAAATATAGGCTCATTGTGATTGCTGGTGGTAACAAAGTTTGTGGCCATATCCGCATGAAACGGCGAATTTCTTTAACAACCAAAGTCCAAAGTGCTGTTTTTAATTGATTAAAGTTCACTGATTCACTCCAGCAAGATTCTTCTCGACCATTTTCACGAATAATTCTTCCAGACGATTGGATTTATTCCGCATACTGTTGACCTGAATATTCTGTGATTGCAGGATCAGGAACAGGTCATTCATGTTATGCGCCTTGTCCATAGTGACTTCTAATGTCATTGGATCAATTAAATTAAATTTGAAGCCGATGATATCCAGTTGCAAATTTTCAATAGGTTCAGCGAGGTCACAGATGAATGATTCTTCATTGAGTTGATTAAGAAAGCCTTTCATGGTGGTATCTTCTTTAATCACACCACGATCAATAATTGCGATGCGACGACAAAGCATCTCAGCTTCTTCTAAATAATGTGTCGTTAAAATAATTGATGTGCCTTTTTCATTCATTTCAGTGAGAAAATCCCACATTGAACGACGTAACTCAATATCCACACCCGCAGTTGGTTCATCTAATATAAGTAACTTAGGTTCATGCATCATGGCACGTGCAATCATCAAACGACGCTTCATACCACCTGAAAGCATACGTGATTGAATATTACGTTTTTCCCATAAACCGAGTTTTTCTAAATAATATTCAGCACGTTGTTCAGCATGTTTTTTAGGAATGCCGTAATACCCTGCTTGTGTCACTAAGATATCGAAAGTTTTTTCGAATTGACCGAAGTTAAACTCTTGAGGAACAACACCAAGACATTGTTTCGCATGGGATGGATGGGTATCTAAGTTATGCCCAAAGATTTCCACTGTACCCGATGTTTTTTTGGTTAAAGAGCTAATGATACTAATCGTTGTAGATTTACCCGCACCATTGGGCCCCAGTAGTGCATAAAATTCACCTTCAGGTACGGTCAAATCAATACCTTTTAACGCCTGAAAACCATTACGATAAGTTTTGGACAAATCGCTCAACACCAAAGCATCAGTCATGAACGTCTCACGTTATTTAATAGAATGCGTATTTTGAGCGATATAAAAGAATAAACCAAGTGGAAAAATAGGTTTATGGCGTGTTAAAAACAGAACGATGACAGAAAGGAAAATATTTTAAAGTAGATGGTGCGCTCAGCGGGACTCGAACCCACGCCACAGGCTTCGGAGACCTGTACTCTATCCAGTTGAGCTATGAGCGCATGCGAGCCACATCATAGGCAAAAAATGCATATAGGTAAAGTATATAACTTTGTATAAAGTGATTTATTGTTGATTAAAACAACGATTTCTACTTTTATTCAGTTATTTTTACAAAATCAGCATGATAAATGCTGAACTGAATAATTAATCAGTTTTAGCGTTTGATTGAGTTGGGTTGGGGGAATACGCGATTCCTGTAATGAAGTAATCCATTGCATTTGACATGCTTTGAGTTGTTGTAGCGTTTTAATGGACTGAATTTTTTGTACCAGTGGACGAGCCATCAAGCCACAATAAGTGGTCAAAGTCTGAACCATCACTTGCTGAATTTCAACAAATGTGAGTTTTTCCAGTGAAATACTTTCTGGTTGAATCTGCTGGACAGGGGCAGTATTGATTTCAGATACTTCTTCTATAGCGGATGTTTCTGACCTGCTCACTTCGTTGGATTGAACACCTAAATCTTCTTTTATTTCATTTTTTACTGGGGACTGTGTGGCTTGCTGCGCCAATAAGCCCATATCAATCAGTTGTTGCACCAGTTCTGTTGGTGCGATTCTTTGTTTATAGTCATGATTCAGGTCCTGAAAATCTTCGTGGTCAATCAGTAGCAACAAACGGCGTTGACGTGCGGTCAGCTCAATATTGCGTTGCTGCAACGCATTTTGCCCAAGTTCTGTTTTAAAAAAGTGTGACATTTCTGAATCTCCCCCAGCAACATCTGGATGGAGATTAAGATAAGGTGAATAAATGACAATAATGTTAACAATTTATTAAATATCATTGTCTTGTTTGGAATAAATGGAAAATAGCCTAACAAGGGGGATGCGTTATGAATTATTTGGCTCACTGGGTTTCCAGTGCTTTGCGTAAATAAGGATCAAGATCATCCTGACGCAGTAACCATTGAACATAATCGGCAGGTAGGTCCTGAATGGCAGTACCCTTGTGCTTGCCGAAAGAAATGCTTTTTGGGATGCGAGCTGCTTCTGAAGCAATATAGAGCTGTTCAATATCTTGGATGTCGAGACGGTGAATGATGTGCATCAGGATATTGGCGGTCAGAATAATATCGGCATCGGCTCGATGCGCACCCTTGAGCATTTCCCGTGCCTTGCTACTCCCTTTGGAGATGAGATAAATCAAGGCTGAAATATTATGCGCTTCTGCATCTTCCCAAACATGGCGGGCAAGGGCAAGGGTGCAGATTGGTTTCAGTTTGGATGTATCAACCCCACAGCGTGCAATTGCGGCGACATCATAATCCACATTGTGGCCAATAATATAGGTGGTTTGCGTTGGAAGCTGAAATTCACTGTAGTGCGGTTGGTCAATCAAATCAGATTCTAAAATATGATGTACTGCCATTGCCGCATAGGAAATGGGTTGATTGACCTGATAAAGCTGATCAAAAATTTGGCTCTTATCTAAACTTAATTTTCCACTTTCAATTTTAATCGGCGCATAGGCGATTTCGATTGGCAAACCATTCAGTGTATGTGTCTCAGTATCCAGAATAATGGCTTGCATGAAAGGGTCCTATATGAAGTCTAGAATTTTATTATCTTACAAGAAATTTGATAGGCAATGTTTGTTGATCATGCCTATTTTAAACTTCTAAAAATGTGTTAGGCATACGTTTCTACAAAATCTCTGACGATCTCAATAATCTGCTGTGCATTCTCTCGGTGTGGTACATGCCCACAGTTTTGAATGATATGTATTTGAGCATCTGTATATTGGGCTAAACGTTTAGGCTGTTCTAAAGTTCCATACTCATCATGATCACCATGCAGAATAAGTATTTTCACTGATAAGGACCCTAAGTCTTGATCCAGAGTCCAGTTACGGAATTCAGTTGAGAGCCATGTTTCTGTCCAGGCATCCAAGACCCATTGAGCTTTTTCAGCATGATATTTTTTAAGGCGCTGGAATTGTTCAGGTTCCTGAAACATCTGTTTTGCTAAGGTGATACCCGTTAACGTCTTTGGTTCAACATAAGCTTGGGCTGCCTCGGTAATGACAGCCCTACATAAGGACGGATATTGTGCTGCACAACTGACAGCCATTCCACCACCAACACTGTGTCCAAAGTTAATCACCACTGGAATTTCAAGTTGGTGTAAAAGTTCAGCGAATATTTCAGATTCTTGCTGAATAAAATTAATTGGTAGTTTTGTAGTCATTGCATCTGACCTGCCAAAACCCAAACGGTCATAGGCAATAATCATTCGGTTGGTTACAAGACAAAGTTGATCAGGAAAATCCCGCCATAACTGTACACATCCAAGCGAATCATGGAACAGTAGAATAGGAATTTCTTTAATTTGTTGAGATGGGTTCGGTTGCCAGATTTTTACAAATATTTTGCCTTGTGATGTTGAAATCATCTTTTCAATTGTATGGATAGGCTGCATGGGAAATGATTTAAATGACTAAATTGAGCAAAGAATAATGAAAACATAGGGTTTGATATAGATATAATCATGAAACATAATAGTCTGATCGTGCCATTTAAAATGAAGCGTATTGCAATTATTGCTTATGATGGATGCTGGGCAATGAGCCTGATGATGGTGAAAGATTTCTTTCATATTGTAGCTTTGTTGGAAGCACGGCAAGGGCATACCGAAAGTTATCAGGTTGAAATTTTGAGTACAGATGGATCGGCTAAACAGAGTGCAAGTGGTGTATTGCTTGAAGTCGATGGACAGGTCTCAACTGATAAAATTTATGATTTAGTCATCATTCCTGCTTTTGAGGGGAATAAATTAGCCCAAGTAAAATCACAGTCTAAGGAATTGGTGATATGGCTGGAAAATCAGATACAGAACAATACTCCTATTTTAACGCTCACTACTGCGGTGTATTTCCTTGCAGCAACACAGCAGATGAAGCATAGCCTAATGGCAACACACTGGGCTTTTATTCGTGAACTGAATTTATTGTTTCCAGACTATTCATTTACTAAAAATCGCAATTATTTACAGGTGGGCCAAATTTATACAACTGGTACGCTGATTGGGACTTTTGATGCATTACTTGGAATTATTTCACAGCATAAAGGAGATTATTTTGCCCAGTTGTGTGCTAGTCATTTATTAATTACCTATCCTCAAGCGTTGAATCCTGTATTACCTATGTATCGTAATCATTGTGATGAGGTAATTCTCCAAGTACAGGACTGGATGGATGCAAATTGTTCCACAGAAAATCGTATAGTCGATTTAGCAAGGCAGTTTAATTTTAGTGAACGTAATTTAAAACGCCGTTTTCAGGTAGCGACCCAAATTTCACCTAACCAATATTTGCAGCAGGTGAGAGTGGATAAAGCCAAGAAATTACTTTTAACAGCCGATATGAGTGTTCAGCAAATTGCCTATGAAGTGGGCTATGAAAATGTCAGCTTCTTTATTCGTGTATTTAAAAAGATTGCTGGTTGTACACCAACACAATGGATTAAATAAATGTTTGAACAGTCGTTTGAGATTTACCCAAAGACTTTGACTGATACATGAGCTGATCTGCAATCTTGGTTGCATCCTCAAGATTCTCAGGTAGTTCAGCCAGGACGGCCA
>CAZKJI010000095.1:0-8642 GCA_964553005.1 uncultured Acinetobacter sp.
GCATAGACTTTGGCATTATCTGCCTCTTGCGCTTTGGTCAGTTTCTCAGTTTGCACTGGCGCACTTGGGGCTGCTGTCGCTACCGCCTGTGGTTTTGCTGGTACTGCTTGAGTCGCAGGCGTAGCGGCTGGTTGAGCTTTTGGCGCTGCTGTTAGTGCAGCGGTCGAGCCACTCACTTCAATCGTTGCTAATGCCATGCCTTGACGAACTTCTTGATTCGCAGACACATGGATTGCTTTCACAATCCCTGCAACCGAGCTTGGTACTTCAACCGATGCCTTATCTGATTCAACCACGCATAGGCTTTGTTGAGCTTCAACACGATCACCAACATTGACCAGAATTTCTGAAACAAGTGCTTTTTCTACACCCAGATCAGGTACAGTAATTTCAACCTCACCTGTTGCAGCAATGAATGATGCAGTTGTTTCAACTTTTTCCTGATCAACCTGTGGTTCTGGTACTGTTTCAGTGGCTGTGGTTTTGACCTGAATCAGGACCACGCCCTCTTTGACACTGTCGCCCTCCTTGATCTGGATTGCCTCAACGACACCAGCGACTGTACTTGGCACTTCCACCGTGGCCTTGTCCGACTCAACCACCACAATGCTCTGCTCAGGTTCAATCTCATCACCGACTTTAACCAGCACTTCCGCAACCAGTGCCTTTTCCACGCCAATATCTGGAACTTTTACATCCACAATCCGGCTTGCTGTCGCTGCTGGAGCAGCAACTAGTTGTGCTTTTGTTTCAGCTTCGACAGGTTTTACTTCTGCTTTTGGCGCTTCTGACTTCGGTGCATCGTTTGCAGGTGCTTCAGCGGCAGACTCAGACTCTAACTCAATCAATGCGATGCCTTCAGTCACTTCATCGCCCTGTTGAACCAGAATACTTTTAATGATCCCTGCCGCAGTGCTTGGTACTTCTACCGTTGCTTTATCTGACTCTAAAACCAGAAGGCTATCGTCAACTGCAACTTGGTCGCCGACTTTGACCAAGATTTCTGCAACAAGTGCTTTATCTACGCCAATATCAGGTGTTTGGATTTGCATAATCAGTTCCCCTCACCTGCTTGATGTTCATGATATTCAGCCACTGCCTGTACCTCAGGGTGGGTCTGGGGTGCCCATGCCACTGGGCGGTCTGTATCCAGTTCAAATGATGAAATAGCATCCTTAACCAGACGGTTTTCCACTTCACCCTCATCTGCCAGTTTCTTCAGTGTTGCCACCACAATATGCGCTGCATCCACACCAAAATAGCTCCGCAGGTTGCCACGCGTGTCTGAACGGCCATAACCATCCGTACCCAGCGTCACGTATGGACGGTTGTCTGGCAGATAGGCACGGATTTGCTCGCTGTAGGCACGCATGTGGTCGGTCGCAGAAACAACAATACCTTCAGTACCACGTAACTGTTTAGATACCCAAGATTCTTTCACTTCTTCAGCAAGCGCAAGCGGGTGTAAGCGGTTATATTCTTCACATGCCATCCCATCACGCGCCAGCTCGTTAAAGCTGGTGACACTCCATACATTGGCATGGATCTGGTATTCATCACGGAGAATCTTGGCTGCCTTAATCACCTCACGCAGAATCACACCCGAACCGAGCAATTGAACAGTTGCCTGCTCATCTTTCTCCAATAGGTACATGCCACGCTTGATGCCTTCTTCAACCCCTGCTGGCATTTCAGGATGCTCATAGTTTTCATTCATCACTGTAAGGTAATAGAACACCCGTTCCTGATCCTGATACATGCGTTTCAGGCCGTCATGCACAATCACCGCAAGTTCATAACCAAAACAAGGATCATAGGCAACACAGTTTGGAATGGTGCTTGCCAGAATATGCGAATGACCATCCTGATGCTGTAAACCCTCACCATTCAATGTGGTACGGCCAGCAGTCGCACCAAGTAAGAAACCTTGTGCCTGTGCATCACCCGCAGCCCATGCAATATCCCCAATACGTTGGAAACCAAACATTGAGTAGTACATGTACATTGGAATCATCGGCAAGTTATTGGTTGAATAACTGGTTGCCAATGCAGCCCACGCACTCATCGCACCTGCTTCGTTGATGCCTTCCTGTAGCATGTGCCCGTCTTTGGCCTCACGGTAGTTCATGAGCTGCTCATTGTCTTCAGGTGTGTATTTCTGCCCATGTGCCGCATAGATGCCCAACTGACGGAACATCCCCTCCAGACCAAAGGTTCGCGCCTCATCAGGTACAATTGGCACCACATGATCCTTGATGGCCTTTTCCTTCAATAATGCCGAGATCAGGCGCACCATCAGCATGGTGGTAGATTGCTGCTTCTCACCACTGCCTTTCAATACCGCATCAAAAATGGAAAGCTCTGGAATAGGCAGGGAAGTGCTGTCCTTGCGGCGTGCAGGCAAATATCCTCCCAAAGCCTCACGGCGTGCCTTCATATACTTCAGCTCAGGCGAGTTTTCTGCTGGGCGATAGAAAGGTAACTCTTCAAGCTGTTCATCATTAATCGGCAAATTGAAACGGTCACGTACATATTTTAAAGATTCGATTTGCATCTTTTTGATTTGATGCGTTTTGTTTACTGCTTCAATTTCATCAGACAAGCCATAACCTTTAACAGTTTTCGCTAAGATTACAGTTGGTTGACCTTTGGCTGTACATGCTTCTGCATAGGCTGCAAAAACTTTGTACGGGTCATGACCACCACGATTTAGATTATCAATATCTTCATCGCTTAAGTCTTTAATCAACTCAGCCGCTTCTGGGTATTTACCAAAGAATTTTTCGCGTGCATATGCACCGCCCTTCACTTGTAAGCGTTGGTATTCGCCATCCAGTGTTTCTTCCATAACCGCTTTTAAAGCACCAGTGCTGTCTTTAGCCAGTAGTGGGTCCCAATGACGGCCCCAAACCACTTTAATGACACGCCAGCCCGCACCACGGAATAAAGATTCTAATTCTTGAATAATTTTACCGTTACCACGTACTGGACCGTCTAGACGCTGTAAGTTACAGTTCACCACCCAAATGAGATTGTCTAATTTTTCACGACCCGCAAGTGAAATTGCACCCGTACTTTCTGGCTCATCCATCTCACCATCGCCCAGATATGCCCAGACTTTACGATTTTCTTCTTTGATCAAACCACGATTCATCAAGTACTTTTGAATGTGTGCTTGGTAAATCGACATAATTGGACCCAAACCCATGGATACAGTTGGGAATTGCCAATAGTCCGGCATTAAATACGGATGTGGATAACTCGGAAGACCATTACCCCCCACCTCACGGCGGAAATTATTGAGCTGTTCTTCGGTTAAACGGCCTTCCAGAAAAGAACGTGCATAGATACCAGGCGCACAATGACCCTGATAATAAATCATGTCACCGCCGAAATTGTCCGAGGCAGCACGAAAGAAATGGTTAAAGCCCACATCGTACAAAGTGGCGGAAGATGCGAAGCTGGCAAGATGTCCACCGAGGTCATCGCCAGTTTTATTGGCGCGCAACACCATCGCCAGAGCATTCCAGCGAATCAGGGCGCGAATACGGCGCTCCATGTCCTGATCACCTGGCATGGCAGGTTGCTCTTCAACTGAAATGGTATTGAGATAAGGCGTATTGAGGCGCTGAATTGGAACGTGTTTTGCAATTGCCCGTTGATATAGTTTTTCTAGTAAGAAAGCGGCGCGTTCCGTGCCCATATGTTGTAGTACTGAATCAAATGCTTCTTGCCATTCCTGGGTTTCCTGCGCGTCAGAGTCGCCATAAAACGCCATACAATTCACCTTTTCCCTTAAGTTATTTTGTCGGTACTATTTCTATCATGTTTTACTTTGATAAGGGTATTGCCCCAGATGAATATAAAACCCCTTATTATTTTTTTACTAAATAGTCATTGACTTAAATAAAACAAAAAACATAAAAAAACGCCAATTAAGGCGCTTTCTTTTTAAATTTAATATACAACTGTTAACAAATTACATTATGGCAACATTGCAAGATAGGTTGATGGATTTTTGCGCTGACCATCCTTCACCACTTCAAAATGTAAATGTGGTCCTGTACAACGTCCAGTACAGCCTACATTGGCAATATGCTCGCCTGCACTAACGCGATCACCCGCATTCACCATTAAGCGTGAAGCATGTGCGTAACGAGTGATATAACCGTTGCCATGATCGATTTCAACATATTGACCATAACCTGATCCCCAACCTGATTTGGTTACAACACCAGAACCTGTTGAATAAATAGGTGTACCTGATGGTGCCGCTAAATCAACGCCTGAATGATGACGGGTTGAACCCAGTAAGGTTCGGGTTCCCCAAGTGGAACTCACACGTCCTTCCTGTAATGGATGGCTCACCATCCACGAATAACCTGTGTTTGCAGAGAATGTCGGTGCATTGTCCTGAGAGGAGATTGCTGAACGACCATATTTCTTTTCAATGGTGGCGTTGTTCAGTTCAATGGTTTTTTCACGTAGTTTAACAGACACGTTCGAAATGGCTGGCAGATCCAGATCATCTGGATGTGTATATGAACCCTGTGCCAGCGTTTGTGACAACTGTTCCAGACGGTCATCTGCTGTTGTCTGGGTGATATTCTGGTAGTCTGCAAAAGCAACTGAAGCAGCTGACGCAGCCAATGAAAATGCGAGTAAAATACGACGCGTATGATGCATAAAAAACCTCTTGAAACCGTCCTTAAAAAGTTCCTTTATCATCTCTTCCTTGATCAGAGTCGAACTAAACGCTTAAGATGGACACACAACCTCCGAGGAAGTTCACATGTCTGAACCTAGCAACGTTTTTCAACAGAAAGGACAACACATAAAAACTGGAAACCTAACGTTTCTAACAGCGCAAGTGAACCAATGGAAACAACTTACGAAAATTATCCGACCTTTACTGCCCCAACCAGAGCAATGGCAGGTTGTTTGCTATCAACATGGTGTCCTGACCATAACTGGTGAAAATCAAGCGATGATTAGTCAACTCAGCTATTTACAAAGCAACTATGTTGCGCAGTTAGCTCAATTAGAAGGACTCAAAGACTTACGAAAAATCCAAGTTCGCCTAAGAAACAAAATGAATGTTCCTCGTGAACCTTCTCCCCCATCTAAAACACTTTCTTCAGAAACCCAAGAGCAGTTACGCAGCGCTGCTGAATATGTGAGCGACCCTAAGCTTAGCCAAGCTTTACTACGTTTGGCAAGCAATAAAAAGTAAACCGCTTATGTTGGGCCCTGAAATACAAAGCTATTTATGTGACCAGCTTCTCGGTTTACATTGATACACTATAATGTTACCAAGAAAAGACAATGACTTATGTCACACTCACATAAGCAATCGGACAGTCATTCTCGTTATTAAATGTTACAATTTCGTAGCAATCTGGATCGTTTTGAACATTGCGTAACAACTGATTGTTTAATGCATGACCTGATTTATAGCCATCAAACTTGGCAATCACCTGATGTCCCAGCAAGTACAGGTCACCAACCGCATCCAGAATTTTATGCCTTACAAACTCATCTGCGAAGCGTAAACCCTCTTCATTGACCACGCCTGTGTCATCGACACCAATGGCATTTTCCAGACTTGCACCCAGTGCCAGATTATTGGCTTTCAGGTAGTCCAGGTCTTTCATAAAGCCAAAGGTTCGCGCCTCACTGACTTCATAAACAAAGGTTTCCGTTGAGAAATCAATGGTGACTGACTGATATTCCTTAGCAAAAGCAGGATGATCAAAATCAATGGTGAAATTCAGTTGAAACCCTGAATGGGGGGTAAAGACCGCGCGCTTGTCATCAAGCAGTGCCTCAACTGGCTTTAAGATGCGAATAAATTTCTTGGCGGCATCCTGCTCGGCAAGCTCGCCCTGCATGAGCAAATAGATAAATGGACCTGCACTGCCATCCATAATAGGTACTTCAGAAGCAGAGACCTCGATGATTAAATTATCAATGCCTAATCCCGCTATAGCACTCATCACATGCTCAATCGTACCGACTTTTATATCTTCACGCACAAGGTTGGAACACATAAATGCTTCTTGAATGAGTAAAGCATTCGCAGGAATTTCTACAGGAGGATTGAGGTCAATACGGCGAAAGATAATACCTCCATCAATATGGTGTGGAACAAAATTGATCAGCACTTTTTGACCACTGTGCAGACCAATACCGCTCGCTTTCACCACACGTTTAAGAGTACGTTGTTTCACCATGCCATGCTAACTTCATTTGCAAAAACCGATATAACTTAGCATATTTTGCCATTTTAAAAAAATAAAAAAGGGAGCAATTACTTACCCCCTTTCTCTAAACATATGATTTTATTATTTACGCTGCTGATTTTTCAGATAGTCTTGAATACTCATTGGTGATGACCGAGGTGTAGAACTCGGTGCTGCCGTTGCAGGTGCCTCAGTCGTGGTACGCTTGCTGATTGCAGGTACATCATCCTCATCCACAGGCTGCTGCTGAGCTGTTGCCTGTACAGGTGCGTGTGGTGTCACTGGACGTTTTTTCTGCTCAACCTCAGACGCATTACGCGTCAAACCAGTCGCAATCACTGTCACACGTAATTCATCACGCGCATCTGGATCGAATACTGTACCGTAGAAAATTTCACCGTCATCCAAATCAACGATCTGGTTGACCACATCCGTAATGATCTCTGTCTCACGCAGGGTAATATCATCGCCACCTGTAATGTTAATCAAAACACCTTTAGCATTGATAATATTCACATTATCTAGCAATGGACTACGAATTGCCTGTTCAGCCGCCTGACGGGCACGGTCTTCACCACGACCTAAACCCGCACCCATCATGGCATAACCACGGGTACTCATTGCTGCTTTCAAGTCAGCAAAGTCAAGGTTAATATGACCACGATTCACCACCAAATCAAAGATACTGCGTACCGCACTCAATAATACATCATCAGCCTTTTTATAAGCATCTTTCATGGAAATATCACCATAAACGCTTAACAAACGCTGATTTGGAATAATAATTAAAGAGTCCACATGCGCTTCTAAGGCTTCAATACCTTTTTCTGCCGATCTAAGACGCTTGCGCCCTTCAAAGTTAAATGGGGTTGTGACTACACCCACTGTCAAGATGCCCATCTCCTGAGCAACCTCAGCAACGACTGGTGCAGCACCTGTACCTGTACCACCGCCCATACCTGCGGTAACGAACACCATGTCCGTACCTTCAAGGTGCTGACGGATCATGTCACGGCTTTCTTCGGCTGCAATACGACCCACTTCAGGATTACCACCTGCACCTAAACCACGCGTGCTCTGCTCACCAAGCTGAATTTTAAATGGTGCATTCATGCTATCCAATGCTTGTTTATCTGTATTGGCACAAATAAACTTCACACCTTGAATATTGGCTTGCACCATATGCTGTACGGCATTACCGCCTGCACCACCAACCCCAAATACTGTGAAACGGGCTTGACCGTTGCCATCGTCTAGTTCATCTTCTACCAATTCAAATGAGGTCATGACCTTTAGATTTCCTAATATATAAAATGGCAGTCACTTCAGCACGTTACTGCCCTGATTTTAAAACAACTGATGTTTAGGATGCTGTTCAATAATACCCAGCTTGTCAAGCCCAGTGACTTATGATTACAACTTCCTAACAATTTTCCCCAAAATACCTACAACCTAGAAGATCGCTTTTAACTTGCTGTTCAATGCATTCCAGCCGTTGGCAACGCGATCCATAAAGCTCCGATCATTTGCTTCTTCTGGCTCTTCCACTGCATCCTGCAAATCACTCTGGCTAAACATCAACAAACCTGAAGCAGTTGCATACATAGAACGGCGCAAAGCAGGTAAATGCTGATCATCGGCATAGACCTGTAAAGGCGGATTGCCCAGATGTGCAGACACTCCAAGCATACGGCGTGCCAAATTGACCATACCCTCAATCTGGCAGGCATCGCCTGTCAGCACCACGCCATGATACAAACCATGAATTGCGCCACTATGTTCCAGCTCTTCACGAATTGATGCAAAGATTTCTTCATAACGTGCAATGATGATTTCTGCAAGCTCAATGCGACTGATGGTTTGTGTGCCATCAATGCCCTGTACCTGAATCATATGATCTGGCTTTACCACACTGAGATCAACACAGCCATGCAGAATCTTGATACGCTCAGCTTCTTCTGTCGTGGTCTGTAACACAGCGGCAATATCGCGAGTCACATTTTCACCGCCACGCTGCAATGTACGCGCCAGTGCCAAACGTCCATCAAGGTAGACGGCAAGATTGGTAATGCCAGCGCCAATGTCAACCAGACAAACGCCATATTCTTTTTCATCCTTGAGTAGGCTGGCTTCGGCAGTTGCCAAACAGGACACCACCATTTTCTCCACCCCGATATTGGCCCCTTTCATGGCGCGATCAAGGTTTTGCATGGTGCTGATTGGCATCATCATCAACTGATAATGCCCGGTCATGCTATGAGCCGACATATTGACTGGGTTCTGCACCCATTCAGCCGAATCGCCTAACTCGAAGCCTAATGGAACAGCACTCGCAAAATAATAATCTGGCGATACATGGCTCGCTTTGGCTAACTCTAATGCTCTAACCACTTCATTTGT
>CAZKJI010000096.1:0-8283 GCA_964553005.1 uncultured Acinetobacter sp.
GATAACGTTCGTGACTTGGCTGAGATTCCTGACAATGTAAAAGAAGGCTTAGAAATCAAAGCTGTAAAAAGCATTGATGAGATCTTACCTTTAGCATTAACGGATACGCCGAAGCCTTTACCTAAAACGCCTATTGTTAAACCAGTAGAAGAAGCAAAGGCTGCGCGCCATTAAACAAGTAAGTAGATGAAAATTAAAGAGAGCTTCGGCTCTCTTTTTTTGTTACATAATTTGATTGAAAAACAACCAATATATTGCATAATAAAATAGAGTCGATAAAAATAAAGGCTAACATTGACTCTGAAACTAATTTTTAGTGCCCTCTGAACTCCAGACGGAAGGCACTTTGATCGCAGCTCATACACATTTTGAGCTGCGTTTTTTATGGCGAGTATAAATTTTCTTTTTTTAGTTTTTATTACAGCTATTACTTAGATCTAAATTACCTAGCAACTTCGACTCAGTTTATAATCCGCATAAATTATTTTACCTTTAAATTTTATGAAGATTCGTATTCTGACTATTGGGCAAAAAATGCCTGCATGGGTTCTCACTGGGTTTGAAGATTATTTCAAACGAATTCAGCCTTTCGTTCAAACCCAAGTCATTGAATTACCTATAGCTAAACGTGGTAAAAATGATTCAGAAGCAGATATTTTAAAATATTGTCAAATCGAAGGTGAGAGTATCTTAAATGCGCTCAAACCTAATGAAACCCTAATTGCACTGGAAGTAGGTGGTCGAGAACTCAGTACAGAAAAACTGGCAGATACCATGAAACAATGGATGCTTGAAGGCAATGATATTGCTCTTGCGATTGGTGGCCCAGATGGCCATTCCGAAGCGGTACGCAAGGCAGCGGCTTGGCACTGGTCATTGTCCAAGCTCACGATGCCCCATCCCATGGTGCGTATCTTGCTTATTGAACAACTGTATCGTGCCATGAGCATTAACCATAATCATCCTTATCATCGGGCATAACGCTATATTTGTTCTGATTTTAGAACAATATGTTGAAATTTAGCCAGTGTTATTCCTTTCAGAAATTTGTCACGATCATAAGGTCTCTCCAATCAGGTGCTTTGTTATGAACTTGCAAACTTTACCAGGGTTATTTATTTCTCATGGTTCGCCAATGCTCGCACTTGATCCTGAGCAGGTTGGTCCTGCCCTACACCGCCTCAGCACCAATCTACCAAAGCCCAGAGCCATTGTGGTGATGTCAGCGCATTGGGAAAGTCAGGCGCTGGAAGTCAGCACCTCCACTCGACCACAAACCTGGCACGACTTTCGTGGCTTCCCCCCTGAACTGTATCAGATTCATTACCCTGCGGCAGGCGCACCAAAGCTGGCCGAGGAAATAATGAGTTTATTTGCAGAGGCAGATATTCCTGCACATGCAAATAGCACACGACCACGAGATCACGGTGTATGGATGCCTTTATTACATATGTATCCAAATGCAAATATTCCTGTGGTTGAAATTTCCCTGCCTATTCACATGAATGCGGATGAAATTTATAAAATCGGGCAAACGCTTGCACCATTACGCGATCAGCAAATCCTGTTGATTGGTTCAGGCAGTATCACCCACAACCTGGCTGAGCTGTCATGGCACAATCCTACAGACGTGCCGACCTGGGCAAGTACATTTCGAAATAGTGTAGTTAGTAAACTAAATCATCAAGATTATGATGCTGTACTTGACTGGCCATCTTTACCCTACGTGCAACGAAATCATCCTACCCTTGAACATTTTGCACCATTATTCTTTGCAATGGGAACAGGTCATCGTTTTAGTATCGTGCATAGTAGTTTTTCAATGGGATCATTAGGTATGGATATTTATCGTTTTGATTAAAAACCAAGCATCAGACTTTTCAAATGGCTTACTTATATTTGGGTAAGCCATTTCCCTAATCAATTTTCTTAAAATTTACAAATAGATATATTTAACTAACTTAATCCATAAACTGATTACATTTTATTTTTTTAAGAATACTTTAAGCTTATGACTGTTATTTATTTACTGTTGTTTGACTATGAAAATTAAATATTTAGTTCTTGCCTTATTACCGCTTTCTTTGATGGCGTGCCAAACTGTACAAAATGTAACTGATAATGTTATTTCTCAAATTAATACAACAGCAGCAAAAAATTTAACTGAATATAATTGGACTTATAAAGGTTCAAAAGCATCAAAACCTTTAGTTTTATCTTTCGATGATAATCAACGATTATCTATTCAAACTGGTTGTAATAATCAAGGCGGGACTTGGAAAGTTGAAGGTAATACCATTGTAACCTCACCACTGGCATCAACAATGATGGCATGTGAACCAGCGCTGATGAAACAAGAGCAATTTGCAGGTTCACTTTTACAAAAACGTAAGGTTCCATTTGAAATTAATGCAACAAATTTAGACCAGCCGAGCTTAACTTTAAGCGATGCAAAAGGCCAGAAACACACGTTCATTGGCACAATCACACCTGAAACGAAATATCAATCTGAGGGTAAAACGGTTTTTCTGGAAATTTCACCTGAAACCAAATCTTGTGTTGGTGTCGCGCCAATGACCTGTATGCAGGTTCGTGAAATTCAATATGATGACAAAGGTATCAAAACCTACTCCGATAAAGACTGGTCATTGTACTATGGTCAAATCGAGGGTTTTGAACACCGCACCGATCAACGTGTGATTGTACGCGTTAAACGCTATCAAATTAAAAACCCAGCCGCGGACCAGTCCAGTCAGGCAGATGTATTGGATATGGTGGTTGAGCAAGAGTTGGTGAAAAAACCATAACCCCATACCATAAATAAAAAATCCGATGCTTTTAACATCGGATTTTTTTATGGAAAGTCTTTCTTTATTAAAGAGGGATTTTTAATAAATGCCCTGACCTAGAATTGCGTCAGCCACTTTTACAAAGCCAGCAATGTTGGCACCATCCACATAATTGATGCTTCCATCTTCCTGCGTACCATATTTCACACAGTTACGATGGATTTCTTTCATGATCGCATGTAGACGCTCATCCACCTCCTCAAATGACCAACCCAAACGATTGGCGTTCTGTGACATTTCCAGACCCGATGTTGCCACACCGCCTGCGTTAGAGGCTTTACCTGGTGCATAGAGGATTTTTGCCTCAACAAACTTCTCCACCGCATCCAGTGTCGATGGCATATTCGCACCTTCAGCCACACAGATGACTCCGTTAGCCAAAAGAATTTCAGCATCTTCGCCATTCAACTCATTTTGTGTCGCACATGGCAAGGCAATATCAGCACGAATGTGCCAAGGTGTTTTACCCTCAAAATATTCAAAACCATGTTTAGAGGCAAACTCTGAAATACGACCACGTTTTACGTTTTTCAGTTCCATCACTTCATCCAGAAGCGCCTTGCTAAAACCATTCTTCAAATAGACTGTACCATTTGAATCAGACAGGGTCACCACTTTTGCACCCAGGAACATGGCCTTTTCTGCCGCATATTGCGCCACATTGCCTGAACCAGAAATTGAAACCGTTTTACCCGCGAAACTGTCGCCACGAGTTTTTAGCATTTCTTCGGCAAAGTAAACCGTACCGTAACCCGTTGCTTCTGGACGCGCCAATGAGCCACCAAACGAGATGCCTTTGCCTGTAAATACACAAGAGGTGTCATTGCTGAGCTTTTTCATCATGCCCGTCATATAACCAACCTCACGACCGCCCACCCCAATATCCCCTGCTGGAATATCTGTGTTCGATCCTAAATGACGGTACAGCTCAAGCATTAATGCCTGACAAAAACGCATAATCTCGGCATCTGACTTGCCTTTCGGATTAAAGTCAGAACCTCCCTTGCCTCCGCCCATTGGCAGCGTGGTCAATGCATTTTTAAAGGTTTGCTCAAAACCCAGAAATTTCAGGATAGACAGGTTCACTGAAGGGTGAAAACGCATTCCCCCTTTAAATGGCCCAATTGCCGAATTGTACTGCACACGAAACGCGCGGTTCACATGGGTTTCACCCTGATCATCCATCCATGAAACACGGAACTGAATCACCCGCTCAGGTTCAACCAAACGCTCTAATAAGCCATATTGAGCATACTTGGGGTTCTTCTCAATGAAAGGCCATAAACTCATCATTACCTCTTCTACAGCTTGCAGAAACTCTGGTTGATGTGGATCACGAGCTTTAACATAATCCAGGAAGTCGCTTAGGCTACTGTATTTCAATGTTTGACCCTCAAGTCGGATGATTGATAAAAGTGCAAAAAACGCACCAAAATAGTTTAACGCACCTATTTAATACTTATTTTTTTTAATTCACAATATTTTTTTCAATCATATTCTTTTTAATTTTTATAAATCAAATATTTAAATAATAAAAATAACGAACATTCCTATAAAAAATACCATGTATCATTTTAGTGCATTATTTAATATATTAAATAATTTCAATTAATTAAATAAAACAAGAAAAATCTGATTTCTTTTATGATTGCTTGGTTAAAGTGCAATATTCGCACCATTTTTTATCAATATCCAACGCTTTAAGCCAACTGTTGTTTCCAGCTGTTCACCGCCAACACCATCTATTTTTTGTTATACTATTCCATCCCATTTTGTTTCCCCTGTTGTTATGTCCCTGTCCCCACCACATTCCCTGATTGTCCAGATAGACCAGCTTTTACCACAGACACAGTGTGGTTTATGTGGGCATCGTGATGGATGTTTACCCTACGCACGGTCTATTGCCGAGGGTGAAGATGCGAACAAATGTGTTCCAGGTGGACAGCCTGTTGCGGATGCGCTTGCCGCACTGTTACAGCGCCCACAATTGACTGCTGAGCCCAGTGTCTGGGAAATACAGGCAGATGGTCGCCCACAGCAAATGAAAGCGGTGATCCGTGAAGATGAATGTATTGGCTGTACCAAATGTATCAGCGCATGTCCTGTAGATGCCATCATCGGCAGTGGCAAACTCATGCATACGGTGCTGGCAGACCTGTGTACAGGCTGTGAACTATGCATACCACCTTGTCCAGTTGACTGTATTGACCTGGTTGCCGACATCAAGCCACTGCCAACCAGAGAACAGCATGTTAAGGAACAGGATGAATTAAGGCATCGTTACTATGCCCATATCCAGCGTGAAGAAAAACGCCGCCTGAATCGTAAAGGCCCGATTGTACGGGCTGAAATTGATACCGAGTTGTTTGCCCAGTTCTCACAGGCACTCAATAATGTGCCTGTGATTACACTGGCAGACAAACCCAAAGAAAGCCTCCCAGTTGATGCAAAAACCACGATTGAACTGGCTAAAATCCGCACCCAGATCAAGAAGCTGGAGAAACAGTTAAGCGTACGTGCCGATGAACAGAAACAGTTGCAACTGCTTGACCTACAACAACGTTTAAATGAATTGCAGGAAGTCTAAATGCCCGTTAAGAATATGACCAAAAAGCAAATTCAGGTTTTCTTTGAACGTTTGCGTGTGCAACGTCCCAGTCCCCGTACAGAGTTGAATTATTCATCACCATTTGAACTGCTGATTGCGGTGATGCTTTCAGCACAGGCAACCGATGTCAGCGTCAATAAAGCAACCGATAAGCTCTATCCCGAGGCAAATACGGCTCAGGCCATCCTTAATCTTGGTGTTGAGGGATTAAAAACATATATCAAGACCATTGGTCTATATAATGCCAAGGCTGAAAATGTGATTAAAACCTGCCAGATTTTGGTTGATCAATATCAGGGACAAGTACCCGAAACACGTCAACAACTTGAAGCACTACCAGGTGTAGGCCGTAAAACAGCAAATGTGGTGCTGAATACCGCATTTGGACAGCCAACCATGGCGGTGGACACCCATATTTTTCGGGTGGGAAATCGTACAGGTTTAGCCGTTGGAAAGAATGTGCTAGAGGTTGAGCATCGTCTGATTAAGGTAATCCCGAAAGAATTTATTCTGGATGCCCATCACTGGCTGATTCTACATGGCCGTTATTGCTGTATCGCCCGTAAGCCGAAATGTGGGGAATGTGTGGTTGCAGATGTCTGTAACTGGCCTGACCGCTTTGAGTTTGGTGCAAGTAAGGCCATTACAACAAAAAACCTCAGTTAATTCTGAGGTTTTTTATCCTGCCGCAATTTTGGATGTAGCTGACGCGTTTTTCCATTTTGCCGATTTTCCAGTGCTTGCTGTTTTTGCACATGGCGCAGCATTTTTTGGCTCTGGTACACCAGAAACAAGAGTAAAGCCAAACTTAAGATCATAACCAAAATAAGAACCACTTTTAGCACAAGCTTTCTCCCAAACAAAAAGAGCCCTATTCAGAGCCCTTTCATTATTCGCAGTTCAGGTTATTTGTCCAGAATCGCAAACAGGTCTTTTTGTACATCATCGATGGCACGCAGACCATTCAACTTATCATAAGTTGGTGCATTCTCACCAGAAGCGGCACGCCCCTGATAGAAGCCAACTAACTGCTCAGTTTCACTATGGTAAGAGGCAAGACGCTTACGAATGGTCTCTTCCTGATCATCTGGACGCTGTACAAGTTCCTCACCTGTTTCGTCATCCTTACCTTCCACTTTTGGTGGATTGTAAATCAGGTGGTAGATACGGCCAGACGCTGGGTGCTGACGGCGACCAGAAAGACGCTGAACAATTTCTTCGTCAGGCACATCAATTTCGATCACATGGTCAATGCTGATACCCGCAGTTTCCAAAGCCTCAGCCTGTGGAATCGTACGTGGGAAACCGTCAAAAATACAACCATTTTCACAGTCAGGCTGGGCAATACGCTCCTTGACCAAACCAATAATCAATTCGTCTGAAACCAAACCACCTGACTCCATGACGCTTTTCGCCTTTAAGCCTAGTTCAGTACCTTCACGAATTGCAGCGCGGAGCATATCACCGGTTGAAATTTGTGGGACATTGTAGCGCTTACAGATCAACTGAGCTTGGGTACCTTTGCCTGCCCCAGGTGGTCCGAGTAAAATAATGCGCATAAAAGAACATCCTCATTTAAAAACAATAAATCTTAAATTGAGCAATATGATACAGATTTATTGCTCAACCAACATCAAATTAATTATAAGAAAGCAACAAATAAGTGGATTAAACCTGCAAAAAAACCAGTCACACCACCCAATACAATTAGGATCCACTCATCTTCTTGGAACGCAGGTCGCAATAAATTCTGGAACTCTTTCGGTGTTAGTTCACGGATACGGTCCCTAAACATTTGAAAGATTTTTTGTGCGCGGCTGGCGTTCAAGGCTGGGTCACATACAGGTCCCATGGTAATTTCAATTGAGCGATCAATCAAGTCGGTCTTGAGTCTAGCATATTCTCTAGGACCAAGTGAAAGCTGCAATGATGTACGCACCAGTGGCGTTTCCATAATTTCATTGATATGGCGCTTGACAATACGGCGGGTCTTGTCCTTTTTACTGCCATACATCATTTCAGTCATGATGGATTTTAGGGTAATCAGGTCCTCGGTCACCACACTGGCAAACACATCAGAAACCTCTTCCTGACGTTTCATGAACGCACCCTGAACATTATAGGTACCAATCTTCAACACAGGCACAATCCACGGGAATTTACGGTCTTTGGTTAAACGAAAAATCTGTGGATAGCGGATATAGTGTGGCTCGATTGGATTGAACACCATCCAGATTGCAATCCAGTTGGTTAAAAAGCCCCAAATGGCAGCCCAGAATGGAACCGTCCAGTGCCACGGCACCACAAACCAGACAATCATCTGGAAAATACCAAAGAACATTCCAATCAGCGCACTGATATGCCAAATAAAGTTGATTTCTTTCTGGCCTACTTTCAAGAACATCCGCACCATCAAACGGCGGTCACCCTCCATCTGGCTCACCACCATTTCACGCATGTCAACCAGTGACTCAACGTTCATGGTCAGTTCAGTCACCAGCTCCCTTAATGTATTGGGTAACTGTTTATGTGCCTGTGCATAAATACGGCGCTTGATTGAATAAGGCAGGTTTTCCCACAATACCGCATTGCGTTCCAGCATGACTTCATCAATCAGATGCTCCAGTTCAAAACCAACCTGCTCACCAATGATGTTTGCCATGTCCTCAGGGTCCATCGCTTCCAGAAACTCTCGCAATGAACCTAATTTTGAAAGGGTATTGTCAGTAATGATGCCTGAAATACGTCCCGCCTTACGTGGCACAATCCCTTGCCAACCTACAGGTAATGGTCCTAGATGGAATCCCCAGAAATTAATTGGGTAAA
>CAZKJI010000097.1:0-8151 GCA_964553005.1 uncultured Acinetobacter sp.
ATACTTTATAAAGCATTTTAATACTTTTTTGAATCTGTCAATGCGTAAGTCCTATTTTATATACCGTTTGTCGGGAGTTACTTTGCTACGATTGAGTGTACAATTGTACACTGCTATTATCCTAATTAATGTGAACATTTGTACACTATTGTTATCCAATGAAGCATCATGTCGTCATACATGATCAGAAAAAAAGAGGTATTTGCTATGTCAGTAGTATGGTTTCCTGTAATTGCATTTGGGCTGGCTGTGGTTGTTGGTCGTATTGGTACAGTCATGTTCCGAGAACAAGAGCAGGAACTTAAATAAGTTCAGAAGAACCTGATTTTTAACATGAGAGGTAAGTAGTAATGATTCCAGTAATTTTATTTCCAGTGGTTGCATTTGGTTTGGTAATTGGCGTAGGACGTGTTGGTACAATTGTTAAGGATGCAATGCGTGTGGATTTTACGACTGAAATGGATGATAGTCATGAACACAGCCCAGAAGCTCGCAAAGGCTCTATTGTTTAAAGTAGATTGCGATCCAATTACCTAAAAAGCCCTGTGGATAAAATCACGGGGCTTTTTATTTTTTAATGATATTTGGAATTTTCCTGAAAAAAATATCTCGTGCAATCTCACCCTGCTGTTCAATATTATAATCCTCAAAAGCTTTGCCCTGAATAAATTGATAACAGTAAGGATTGTATTTTTTAAAACTTAGATAATAGCCCAGTTGTAGAATTGCACCTTTTAGCACCACATTGGTCTGTTGCTGGTATTGTAAAATATGTGCCAGCTCATGAATAAAAACACCCTGTAATGCGATTGAGCATTTTGAATAGTCTGCACTGAAAGAGGGTTGACATGCGAATAAATTGCCATTCGGTGCGATAAAAATATTGGCTGGCTGCCAGGGAAGATAGGGGATATTAAAGATTTTCACCTGAGCATAATTAATGAGGTTACCAAAAACTTGCTGTGCAATCTCTACTTCACCCTGTGTTAGTCCACGATATTTAAATTCATTTATCCTGAAATGGACAATCAGGCTGGAAATAAATCTGGCTTCTAATCTCTGTATCAGCGATTGTGTGGGCTGGGACATATTTGATGATATCTAGGATTAAAATTATTATTGGGAATTATCTTCACTTGAAAAGACAAACCCCAGTTAGAACTGAGGTTTTACGACAACGAGGATCACCACTGCAACTAGGATCAGGGTCGGCATTTCATTAAAAAAACGCCAAAACTGATGTGATTTGTAGTGGGCATTGCCAATCAGTTTTTTACGGTAGTAACCACAAACAAAATGGTAAATGACCAATAAACCGACCAAGCCTACTTTGAGATAAAACCATAATGCTTCATGGTAATGTCGGGTGGCATCACCCCAGTCCACAAGGAAATGGGCGGTAATAAGTGTGGCAATCATGGAAGGCCACATAATGCCACGATACAACTTGCGTTCCATCACTTCAAAGCGTTGATGACTAACGGTATCTTCGCTCATGGCATGATAAACATAAAGACGTGGTAAGTAGAACAATGCAGCGAACCAGCACACCACAGCAATAATATGTAATGCTTTTACCCACAAGAAAGCATCAGAAGGTGCATCCATCGATCATCCTAGGTGGGATTATGCATCCCACTTCTTGAAAATAAGGCAGGCGTTTACGCCGCCAAAGCCGAAACTGTTACTCATGACAGTATTCAGTTTTGCATCACGTTTTTCAAGTACAATATCGAAACCTTGTGCGCCTTCATCAAGCTCAGTCACGTTGATGTTTGGAGCAATAAAGTCATTTTGCATCATCAATACAGAATAAATCGCTTCTTGAACACCTGCAGCACCTAAGCTGTGACCCGTCATTGATTTAGTTGAACTAAGTGGAGGAACCTGACCCTCACCAAAAGCACGTTCCATTGCCTTAAGTTCAGTCACGTCACCTGCTGGTGTTGATGTACCATGCGTGTTGACATAATCAATATGCTCAACACCGTGTTGTTTGGCTTCTTCCAGTGCCATGAGGATACAGCGAGTCGCACCCTCACCACTTGGCGCAACCATGTCAGCACCGTCACTATTTGCAGCATAACCGACAACTTCAGCTAAAATTTTAGCACCACGAGCCTGAGCATGTTCCAGTGATTCAAGAATCACAAAACCGCCACCACCTGCAATAACGAAACCATCGCGGTCTTTTGAATAAGGACGTGAAGCTGTTTCAGGGCTGTCATTGAATTTGGAACACAACGCGCCCATTGCATCAAACAATAAACTTTGTGACCAGTGATCTTCCTCACCGCCACCAGCAAGCATCAGATCTTGTTTACCCAATTGAATTAAGTTGTAAGCATAACCAATTGCGTCAGCAGAAGTTGCACAGGCACTGGTAATTGAGTGAGCGATACCCTGAAGTTTTAATGACACACCAACGTTTGCAGTAATGGTGTTGCTCATATTACGGGGAACAAAGAAAGGGCCAATTTTACGTGCGCCTTTTTCTTCTAGCAGTTTAACCATCTCTGCAACTGATGCGGTTGAGTTACCGCCACTGCCACCTGCAATACCATAACGAGGGTTATTTGCTAGATCCTCTTGTTTTAGACCTGCATGTTCTACCGCTGCAATCGCTGCGTTATAGGCATACATGGCGCACACACCCATAAAGCGTTTGAGTTTACGATCAATGCCATCAAAATCCTGAACGGCGGCCGCGCTGACATGACTCTTGAAATTAAGTTCAGCATAAGTTGGGTTAAAACGTGTCCCTGAGATTCCATTTTTTAAAGAATGAGTAACCTCTTCCAAAGAGTTGCCGATGCATGAGTTAATGCCCATACCAGTGATTACAACACGTTTCATTTACAGATCCCTTTTATGGTAATGCTAAGCCATGTGCGATGATCGTTATTCATCATAAATCAGTAGAATACAACGATTAAAACGGCTTATAAGTGAATGACACCATAATAGCAGAAAGGTTTTTTATTTCTTATGGCAAATTTTATGCCTATTTCCAGTTGTGTAAATATTGGTAAATATCAGTCATGTTGTGACGAAACGTAATGAAAGTACACACATAAAAGTTGAGATAAATAGATATTCAACCTAGTATCTACCTAGAAATGCACACAATTACAGAGCAGAGGTACTTGATGACAAAATCCCAAAATAAGCAATCTTCAGGTTTATTGGCACAGGCCTTTGGAGTGGCTAAAAAGCTCAGTTCAGAATTGCAAAAACGTCAGGTTGCCCCAACAACTTCAGCAAATGAATCTGCCCATTCATCCAATGTGATTGAGGGAAGTGCGCGCTTCAAAACTCCATTTGATGTGGAGAAGTATGAAACGCCACAACAGATGCTGCGCCAGCAACTACCTAAGCTGTCAAACCAGTTATTGGGTCGTCATTACACAAGGGTCAATAATTTCGCTACCTTTATATCACCAGACCTGGGTGAAAAGGTGTCTGATTATTTATTTCAATGGTTAAATGAGTTTAGTTCCAACACCTCATTAACAGAGAAAATTCTGGATGAAGCAGGGGTAAAAGATATTGCTGAACTCACCAAAGATACAGGACGTTCGCAACGTTTGAGTCAGGCCTTGATTGAACAGAACAAGCTTTTGGCTGCGGCACAGGGTGCGATTACAGGTGCAACAGGGGTGTGGGGTGCTGCAATAGACATTCCTGCCTCTATTGTTTTGGGATTGAGAACCATCTATCAAACAGGTCGCTCTCATGGCTTTGACCTAAGCGATGACACAGATCAGGAAATTATTGCATTTATTTTTAAGGAAATTGATTTGAGCCTTGTGGCGGAAAAGCAAACCTTGTTATTGGCATTAAAAGCATTAAAATCCATGCTGGAAACACATGATTTACAACAATTTCAGCAATTATTGGGTTCAAACAATGATATTGAAATGATCAAGAAATGGCTGGTTGATGAGGAAGGACAATTTAAGTGGGGATGGCTCAACCATATTCCTCAGGCCTCTGTGATTGGAAAATTGACTCCTGTGGCGGGTGCTGCATTGGGTGGCTTTTATAGCTGGAAACTGCTTGAGGATGTGGGCCATAAGTCACAGTCCGTATTTGGTGCGGCACGTTTCTATTTAAATGAGCATCCAGATGAAAAGATTTCCCCTTTGGCTGCTTATTACAAGGCCGAAGCCTTGCTTCGCAAGGCAAGTCCAAAACTGTTAAATCCAATTGAAACTGAACCACAAAAACCCTCTACAGCGGAAACAATTAAAAATGATGTGATTACCCATGTTGAGGTTCAGGCAAAAGAAAACACTGCCGATCAGCCATCTGTGGAGGAAAAGGTGGAAACTGGCATCCAGCAACTGGCTAGCCAATATGTTGTAGCGCATGAACATGCTGAGCAACAACCTGCCTTGACTGCACAGCAGGATGAGATAACCACAGAAGATGAACTAGAGATTGCGGCTGAGCAGGAATCAATTGAGATAGAACCAGCGTCAACAAAACATAGCTAATTTGTTTCATGATGTATTCATACATCAGAAAGCAACAAAAATATGAGGAATGGTCAGCATCCGCTTGATTTTGCAATGTTGACCATTTTTACTTCTTGGCTTACAATTGTGTGCCCTTAAAAAGAGCTGTTTTTCTTTTTGAGGTTGTTTAATCACGGGAGAATTGCCAAATGGCAACAACAAATCAGTTGATCCGTAAGGGTCGTACAACTTTGATTGAAAAATCAAAAGTTCCTGCGTTGAAGGCTTGTCCACAACGTCGTGGTGTATGTACACGTGTATATACGACTACTCCTAAAAAACCTAACTCTGCAATGCGTAAGGTTTGCCGTGTTCGCTTAACTTCTGGTTTTGAAGTGTCTAGCTACATCGGTGGTGAAGGTCATAACCTACAAGAGCACAGTGTTGTGCTTATCCGTGGTGGTCGTGTTAAAGACTTACCAGGTGTACGTTACCATACCGTTCGTGGTTCTTTGGACTGTGCTGGCGTTAAAGATCGTAACCAGTCACGTTCTAAATACGGTGCGAAACGTCCTAAGAAATAATTCTAGGAAAATAGCCCAAGCAATCCTTTAGCGTTTCGCTTGTTTGAATTCTTCATAGATTTGTAATTCAGGCGACGTATAGTAAGGCCAGCGTCATGTACACGACACTTAGTACAACTGCTGGATCATCCTGAAGTGTCATAATATTAGGTGTATTAAAATGCCAAGACGTCGCGTAGTCGCTGCTCGTGAGATCCTTCCAGATCCGAAATTTAGCAGCCAAACAATCGCTAAATTCATGAACCACGTAATGCAGGATGGTAAAAAATCTATTGCTGAAAGTATCGTTTACGGTGCTTTAGACCGCGTTCAAGAAAAAAATAAAGTAGACCCAGTTGAATTTTTCGAGACTACTCTTGAAAAAGTTCGTCCTATGGTTGAAGTAAAAGCACGCCGTGTTGGTGGTGCTACTTACCAAGTACCTATGGAAGTGCGCCCATCCCGTCGTACTGCCTTGGCTATGCGTTGGTTAGTAGATGCTGCTGCTAAGCGTTCTGAAAAAACAATGGCTTTACGTCTTGCTGGTGAGTTGCTTGATGCAGCTGAAGGTAAAGGTGCAGCGATCAAAAAACGTGAAGACGTGCATCGTATGGCTGAAGCCAACAAAGCCTTCTCTCACTACCGTTTCTAAACGGATAAAACAGTCCCTCATCAGGAGAATATTCATGCGTACCGCAGCTCGATTCAACATCGCTCTCTACCAAAGTGGGGGCTTTGCGGGTATTTAAGTTGCCTGCTTGAATATTTGTACGCATCAATTTAATTGATGCGTCCTGTTTTAAATATAACATTTAGGAATGTAGACATCATGGCTCGCCAAACCCCAATTACTCGTTACCGTAACATTGGTATCTCAGCTCACATTGATGCTGGTAAAACAACAACTTCAGAACGTATCTTGTTCTACACAGGTGTATCTCACAAACTTGGTGAAGTACATGATGGTGCAGCAACAATGGACTGGATGGAACAAGAGCAAGAACGTGGTATTACCATTACTTCTGCTGCTACAACTTGTTTCTGGTCAGGTATGTCTAAGCAATTCCCAGAACACCGTATCAACGTAATTGATACACCAGGACACGTTGACTTCACAATCGAAGTTGAGCGTTCTATGCGTGTTCTTGATGGTGCATGTATGGTTTATTGTGCTGTAGGTGGTGTACAACCTCAGTCTGAAACTGTATGGCGTCAAGCAAACAAATACCAAGTGCCTCGTTTAGCATTCGTGAACAAGATGGACCGTACTGGTGCAAACTTCTTCCGTGTTGTTGAGCAAATGAAGACACGTCTTGGTGCTTCTCCAGTGCCAATCGTAATTCCTGTAGGCGCTGAAGATACTTTCCAAGGTGTTGTTGACTTAATCGAAATGAAAGCGATTATCTGGGATGAGAAATCTCAAGGTATGGAATTCGAATATGGCGACATCCCTGCTGACCTCGTTGATACTGCTAACGAATGGCGTACTAACATGGTTGAAGCGGCTGCTGAAGCTTCTGAAGAGTTAATGGACAAATACCTAGAAGAAGGTGAGCTTTCTAAAGAAGACATCGTTTCAGGTTTACGTCAACAAACACTTGCTGGTTTAATCCAACCAATGCTGTGTGGTTCTGCGTTCAAAAACAAAGGTGTTCAACGTATGTTGGATGCTGTGATTGAATTCTTACCATCACCAACTGAAGTTAAAGCAATCGAAGGTATCCTTGACGATAAAGCTGAAACTAAAGCAACTCGTGAAGCATCTGACGAAGCACCGTTCTCTGCACTTGCATTTAAAATCATGAATGACAAGTTCGTAGGTAACTTAACATTCGTACGTGTTTATTCTGGTGTTCTTAAGCAAGGTGACTCGGTTTATAACCCAGTTAAATCTAAGCGTGAACGTATCGGCCGTATCGTGCAAATGCATGCGAACGAACGTGAAGATGTTGATGAAATCCGTGCTGGTGATATCGCTGCGTGCGTAGGTCTTAAAGACGTTACTACGGGTGATACATTATGTGATGAGAAAAACATCATTACTCTAGAGCGTATGGAATTCCCTGAGCCAGTAATTTCTTTAGCTGTAGAGCCGAAGACGAAAGCTGACCAAGAAAAAATGTCAATTGCTTTAGGTCGTTTGGCGAAAGAAGATCCATCATTCCGCGTTCGTACAGATGAAGAATCTGGCCAAACGATCATCGCTGGTATGGGTGAGCTTCACCTTGACATCATCGTTGACCGTATGAAGCGTGAATTCGGTGTTGAAGCGAACATTGGTAAACCAATGGTTGCTTACCGTGAAACGATCAAAAAGTCTGTTGAACAAGAAGGTAAGTTTGTTCGTCAAACAGGTGGTAAAGGTAAATTCGGTCATGTATACGTTCGTTTAGAGCCTATGGATGTTGAAGAAGCTGGTAAAGAATATCAATTCGCTGAAGAAGTTGTCGGCGGTACTGTACCTAAAGAATTCTTTGGTGCGGTAGATAAAGGTATTCAGGAACGTATGAAGAATGGTGTATTGGCTGGTTACCCTGTTGTGGGTATCAAAGCGACATTATTCGATGGTTCTTACCATGATGTCGACTCTGATGAATTATCGTTCAAAATGGCAGGTTCTTACGCTTTCCGTGATGGTTTCATGAAAGCAGACCCTGTTCTTCTTGAGCCAATCATGAAAGTTGAAGTGGAAACTCCAGAAGACTACATGGGCGATATCATGGGTGACTTAAACCGTCGTCGTGGTATGGTTCAAGGTATGGACGATCTTCCTGGTGGGACTAAAGCAATTAAAGCAGAAGTTCCATTAGCTGAGATGTTTGGTTACGCGACTCAAATGCGTTCTATGTCTCAAGGTCGTGCGACATACTCTATGGAATTTGCTAAATATGCTGAAACTCCACGTAACGTGGCTG
Source organism: uncultured Acinetobacter sp. (assembly GCA_964553005.1). Lineage (GTDB taxonomy): Bacteria > Pseudomonadota > Gammaproteobacteria > Pseudomonadales > Moraxellaceae > Acinetobacter. Next base: position 7,939 of record CAZKJI010000097.1, read on the forward strand.
AAGGCATCATCGCTAAGTTCCAAGCTGGCGGTAAAAAAGGTGACGACGAGTAATCTTTCGATTACTATATTACCCAACTAAAATTTAGTTAAAAAACCAAGTGCTCATGGGCGACCCTCATGAGCAGTTTATAAAGGAAGATCATCATGGCTAAAGCCAAGTTTGAACGTAATAAACCACACGTAAACGTGGGTACAATTGGTCACGTTGACC
>CAZKJI010000098.1:0-7943 GCA_964553005.1 uncultured Acinetobacter sp.
ACAATAATATTTAAATAATCATTCTTCCAATTTTTTTTGATTTAGTGTTATTCTCTCCTATACAAGAAGATGATATTTATCTAGGAGAGGAGTGACAGGCGCTTTAATGATATTAGAAGATATTTTTTATTCTTCATATTTACGTATATTTCATGAAATTCGATATTGAAATGTATTTTTAACATTCAATACACTCGTCGGCTTGCCATCTACTAATCTCGGCTGATACTTAAAATTAAGTGCAGCCTGTATTGAAGGACGTACAAACATCGGATGACAATCACCTTGTGCTTTTGGATTTTCAACTCTTCCTTTTTCATTCACGCTATAAACAACTGTACAGTCCCCTTCGATCTTTCGATCTAAAGCTGATTCAGGATATGTAGGTGCAATTTTGGAAACAGGTTGATAGTTTTTTACATCAAAAGTCGCTGTTTGGCTGGATTGTGCTTTTGATGTTGTCGGCTTGTCATTCATAGACTGCGTTGCAAGGTTTGACTTCGGTTCAGTCTCTGCTACTTTCTTAGTTTCTGTTGTTGTACTTGAATTTTCAGCTGACACCTGCTGTGGTTGTTTATTGGCCACAGGTGCAACTTTCTCACTTTTGGATTCCACAAATTTCTTGTCAGTTTTCAACTGTGTTTCTTTAGGTTGCTCAACCTGCTTTTTTTGAGGGGGCTGATCAGCAACTTTTTTCTCAACCACGGCTTCAGGCTGTTTTATTTTTGGCTGCTCTAGGACTGGTGGTGGCAGTTGAATAAATTGTAATTGAATCGTTTTCGGCTGGGGCTCTTTGAATGTTTCATGCATTTCAACCGTACCAAGCCAGGCAATCACCGCAATATGTAAGCCTGCTGTGACTGTTAAAGCTAGCCCCTGATCACGAAACCTGATTTTTGATGCTATTGCCATCATGATTGTGGTTCCTCCGTGATTAAGCCCAAGTTGGTCACGCCACTCTTTTGCAAGACTGCGATGGCTTGTGCAACTAATTGATAGTCAGCATTCTGATCTGCACGAACATAAAACTGTAGGCTTTGATCGTTATTGATCATGGGAATTAATTTTTGTTGCATACTGCTTAAATCGATCGCTTGATCAGTCACTTTTTCTGTATTCACTTCTGACCCAATATTCCAGTAATACTGGCCATTCGCCTGAATGGATAAAGTCACGATACGCTGCTGTTGTGACGCTGGCATGACATCGGCATCGACTTTAGGTAAATCAATTTTAATCCCTTGTGTCAGCATCGGTGCGGTCACCATAAAAATCACCAACAGCACCAGCATGACATCGATATAGGGGACTACATTCATCTCTGCATTGGGTTTCAACTTTTGAGGACGCTTGATCATGACTCTTACTCCTTAACGCGAACTGCGCTCAGTATGTCCAAGCAAACGGTAAATTCTGGTTTGTAACTCATTGGCAAAGCCGTAATAGCGACTAGATAACTTGTCAGCACGTGCCGAAAACCGGTTGTAAGCCACTACAGCCGGAATGGCTGCAAATAGGCCTATTGCGGTCGCAATCAAAGCTTCTGCAATGCCTGGTGCAACGGTATTTAAAGTCGCCTGCTCAACGCCAGATAGTCCAATAAAAGCATTCATAATTCCCCAAACCGTTCCAAACAAGCCGATGTAAGGACTAACAGAGCCTACTGTTGCAAGGAAAGTAAGATTTTGTTGGAGCTTTTCTTCTTCTTCACTGATGCTACTGAGTAACCGACGTTCTACACCATCGATTACATCAGCCGTAGTGAGCTGTTCATCTTTTATCAGTTGATGATATTCATCTACCCCATATTGAAAGATACTGACCACCCCTTTGTGCTGTTCGGACTGTTGGTATTCCTGCTGTAATAGGTTTAAATCTTTTTGCTGTCTAAAGTTCTTTAAAAACCGATGCCAGAGTTGCTCTTGCCCACGCAGTAGCATGCCGTGACGTACAATCAGATACCAGCTCACCACCGAAGCTAAGACTAGAATCAACATCACAATTTTAACTAAAACACTGGCATGGCTGATCAGTATCCACACTGACATTTGATCCATTGTTGCTTGCATAACGCTCCCCAATTTTTTAATTGCTGCTTGCTGCAGCGTAGGTATTTATAAAAGTGGGCTGTGCTTTGCTACACCAGCCCATATACTGAATTAACATTTAGTCCAAGTGCAGGGCTTGTGCTATTTTTTCCCAAGGAACGTACTTAAAGTTCTGATTAGTTTCTGGCATACGTTTGCGTCCGTCTTGTACCACCAGCATGCCTTGTTTCCACTTACCACCAAAATCTTGAGAACTCACATCCAAACCGTCGGTTTCTGAGACGGCATCAATCCCTTTTTCGGTGTTAATCCCTACTCGGAATGCGCCCCGAACTGTATACGGTGCTTTGCTATCCACAACCACAAAACTGTCATTGCCTTGACTAGATACCACTAGGTAACTTTTGTCTTTTGCATGATAAAGTCCCATGCCTTCAATGTCGTCATATAAGACATCCCCCACAGCAAGTACTTGCTGCATCGGTAACTGGGTCTTTGGATTAAGATCTCTAACCCATACTGCAACATCTTCTTCACCTAAGAAAATACGTCCTGTGGCATCGTCGACTACACAACCTTCAGGTTGCGTTTTCACGGAAAATCGTTGGACTTCTTGAGCCTGCAATTTCTGCTGTGTTGCGGTAATGTGATACTGAATAAACGTGCCATTTTTATCGTTCGGAATGGCATAGATTTCACCTTGAGCGTCGCGGTACATACAGATGCCATAGATGTCATCTAGCTCAGTTGGAAGCTCGCCAAGTACTGAAACCTTGCCTGTGTTAGGTTGGATCGCAAAGACATGCAGACTGTTATGGTCTCGGTTCGATGCCACTGCCAAATCAACAGTCTGATTACCCCACTTAAAACCATGACGGACATCGACATTGTTCAATCGTCCGACAGGTAAATATTGGATGGCTTTCCCTTGCAAATCACTAACCTGTAACCCCCCTTGTTTGTCCGTCGCTAGAATACGGGACTGGCTCGGCTGTGCTGCGTTATGCCAAATGGCAGGATCATCAGCAGCATCCCCTGTGCTTGGGACACCCTCAGTCTGGACTTCTGCGGGGATCGTGACAATATTTGCTGTGCGCTGGGTTGCCTGCGTTGGCCATTCAAGCTCTGTGGTCTTGGCAGTTTTATCATCTAAAATCAACAACGCTTTATCGCTATCATTGCCACGAATACTCAGGCTTTCGGCTTCTTTTACTGTATCCAGCACTAAAGAAGATAATCTATTCCAGTACTTATCCTGCTTTTGATAACGGTAAAGTAATGGTTTTTCTTCATCTAATACCGCTACCAGATCATCCACAATCGCAATTGCAGAAGGTGTACCTTGAATCGAACCAAAAGGTTCTACAAGATCAACAGCTTGGCGTACCATGTCCGCTTCAGAATGCGCAGGATATGCCCAAACCCCCACATTCGCCTCATTAATGAATAGTTCAGCTGAAGCATCATTCACTTTACAGACACTACTCGCGGGCGGAAAACTTAAACGTCGTACCAGTTTGGGTTGCACAAGTGCTTTTTCATGATTGGCAACCAACCATTGCTCACCAATCCCCTCTTCGCCCACCAAGAATGCAAAACTTAAACCTTGTGGGTCGGTGTATAAGCAGACATCTTCAGACTTAAAGGTACGTTTTGGAATAAAAACCGATTTATCCCAGCTTTTGTTCTGCAAGTTCATACTCAAGAGCTGAATTTGCTGTTGTTGTAAATTCGAGGTAGCAATCAATAAACGCTCTGCTCCAATGCGATAATCAAAACGTCCAAACTGACCCTGAATTTGATATAAGACATTTTGTTCATCGTCTAGAAACTGCAACCCTTTATTTTTACTCGTTAACACTCCAGCAACTTCAGGCCAGGTACTCAAACTTAACCATTGCATATCTTCAGCTTTAGCATCATTGATGTCGACTTCACGTAACTGTAGCTTTGCTGCTTGCGGTTGATCCAGCTGAGGTATTGAGGATTGAAGCGCTGTGCTACTCGGAGCCGATGCTAAAATACCGTGTTGACTACATGCCGTCAGCAAGCATAAGCAACTGGTTAAAACCGACAACTTAAAACATGAAACATTCATAGAAATACTCAAAATTGGGTTAAACCGCCTCGGGTCTTCTCATGTAGAGAAAACCTCAGGACGAATATTTAATTCGGTTTAGAAATGGGTATAGGTCAGTGCAAGCTTGTAAGCTGGACCATATTCTTCATATTGCGCGTTATAGGCTTTAGAACCGGAATAGTTGTAATAGACTTCATCGGTTATATTCTGTATATCAAACTTCAACTGCAGGTTTTTCGATAAATTCAGGTGACTACTGAAATCGAGAAAGACTTGGTCATCAGTATAAATGTCTTTTTCAGGCGCATCGATGTCACCCAATTCATACAAATAGCTCGATTTATAGTTTGCAGAAAGACGTACGCCAAAGCGTTCATTTTCCCAGCCCAGCATGAGATTACCCACTACATCGGACTGGTTCGGCAGATGAATACGACGACTTAGCAGCTCGCCATCTTTCATCGAATCGATATCAGCCTCAGACTTACTGAAAGTCGTATTAAAGCCCAATAACATCCCATTCCATGGCGCTGCTAAGTGGTCAAACTTCTGTGAATAAGCAAATTCCATCCCATACAGTTTGGCCTGATTACCGTTTTTATAAGTAATTGCTTCATCAAAGTCAGCCCATTGCCCTGTCCCAGCAATATTGGTGTTGTAAATGAAGTTATCGATATCTTTATAGAATGCATAGAAGCCGACCATGCTGGCTTGCCCCAAATACTTTTCTACCCCTAAATCGAAGTTCGAAGACTCCAATGGCTTCAACATTGGATTACCAAACTCAGCCTCATCACCATCGATATATACACCTGGTGCACTTTGTGCAAAGTTCGGTCGTACTACACTATTGGTCCATGCAGCACGAAGATAGGCATTGTCTGCGAGTTGATAACGGAAATGTAAACTCGGCAACCAATGATCATAGTCATTTTCATATTGGGTGGATGTGATCACATCATCATTAAACTCAAAACCACGCGCTTTAAATTGGGTGTTCTCATAACGTAATCCGGCAATCACGCGAAGTTGGTCTAAATCGACCGTATTCATCAAATAGGCGGCTTGAATGTCTTCATTTGACTTAAAATCGTTAATGATTGAACCATCTGCCACAACATAGTCACTGGCGTTGAGACCGCTAATTTTGGCTTTAATCGCATCTACATTGAGGCTAGGACCAAACTGGCCGAGTTCATAGTCACTATTGGAGTTAAAGTCCGAACTTGAGGTACTCAAGTCTTCGTACTCCCACTCATCGGTATTGTTGGTCTTTTCACGTTGACTAATCTTGCCGCCAAACTTAAACGATGCGGCATAATTACCCAACATATAGTCTTTGAGAAAATCTAGCTTTGCGTTGTACTCTTCATCCGTGGTTTTGGATTGTTCCCAAGAAATCGAATCCAACTCATAGTTCGCAGCATCGTAAAGGTCCTGATCTGCCGTAATCACTGGTTTTTGTGTACTGTTAAAACCAACATTACTTAATTCAGCCTTATATTTTGCCCCAGAAATTCCACCTGGATTTTCCTCTGATGCTTCGCTATAGCCTAACTGCCCTTCAACGGTCCAGGTACCGAATCCTTGTTTACCGCCTAAAACAAAAGACTGAATTTCTTGAGTCTCCTCTCGGTTCTTCAATGAGCGGGTCACTTCTGCATCACCACTTTGTCCAGCCAACAGTGGATCAGAAAACTCAGCTGCGACTTCCTGACGCGTTTCGGTATCTTTAAAACGGCTGTATAAAGTTCTTAAATAATATTCACCCGTATCGTTAGGACGGTAATCAAAATTTAGCCCCGCACCGATACGCTCTCGCTCGATATCATATTGACGCATTGCTGTTTCTTCGAGCGCATGACCATCCCATGCACCACCAGTTTCAACGTTATCAGAACCAAACTTTCGATTTTGATAACTCAGGGCCAATGCCACCCCGAGGTTATCCTGACCTTCACCTACACTAAAACGGTTACTGATCGCACCTGATGCTTTAGGACTATATTTTTCCCGCTTGTCATCATAACTGCCTTCAACTGTACCGGTATAAAACAAACCATCATGATCAAAAGCCGATAAACTTTCGACCTGAACGGTTCCACCTAAAGAATTAGCATCCATATCTGGGGTCAGAGTTTTGACCACAGCCAACGATTGCACCAACTCAGATGGCAATACATCCAGTGCTACACCACGACGGTCACTTTCAGGTGCAGGCACGAGGGTGCCATTGATGGTGACTGAATTGAGATCCGCCCCCAAGCCCCGCACTGAAACAAAACGTCCCTCACCTTGATCACGTTCGGTAGACACCCCTGGAATACGTTGTAAAGCTTCTGCTGCATTATCATCGGGTAATTGTCCAATCCCATCAGCATGTACCACACTGCTGATCTGGTCCGCACGTTTTTGTTCTTTTAGTGCTTTATCCATACTTGCTGCTTGTCCAATGACCTGCACGTATTCCACATTATTTTCTTCCTGCGCATGAACATGTGTCAGGCTTAACATTGACAAGACCAGTGTGCTGAGCTGAAAGCCCGCACGTTTATTTCTCATTAAACGGCTATTCAGATTGCTCATTGTATTCTTCCCCTCAAGCCAAAGTGGCATGGTTTGAGCGCACAATAAAAAGCGAATATGAACAGGATGTGACAGCAATGATTCCCTCCCTCTCCATTTGGACCTTTTGCTGGATTTCTTGCCACAAAATGAGCTGATTTGATCTGTCTAAATCTATTCTTTGACGAATTAAAAGGTACATATTTACTGTAAATACAGGATTTTCCCTTACTTTCAGCATTAAAAGCTCAAAATAGCCTGATCTGTTTTGACTCTAACACTTGCCATTAAACTGTCATCTAAACCTGTTTAGCTTGTGCCCAAATAGACCTTCTCTACACGCTATGCCGAAATATTTTGCTTATTACCGCAAGCCTTTCTTATTGTTAGCAACTTTCTGTGCGCTCTCATTATGGCTATTTATCCGCTTAGGGCTGATCAAATCCCTTCATGAATGGAATTGGGTTGATATTTTAGGCGAAGGTGGAGCGACTGTTTTTATCGGAATCTGGATCTTTTTTATTGTCAAAAGTCGTCCTTTGGGTCGAGTCACCCATTATATGTTTTATGGACTGTGCTTTATTTTCTTTCATATGTGGATGGATACTTTGGATGAGTTTATCCGCTTACCCAAAGAAATCATTTGGGATGCTTGGCTAGAATCCATCCCCTTTCCGATTGGTCTATGTTTACTGACCACAGGGATCTATTTCTGGCATCAAGAAGAGCTCGCCATATCCAAACAGATGCAAAAGCGTGAGCGTGTCTATAGGGACCATCGTTTATTCGATGCGCTTACTCCCTTAGCTGATGCCAACTATTTTAAGTCTCAGCTTAAATCAATCATGGAACAAGATGACATCGTTAAAAGTGATGTAGCCGTGCTCTTGATCGATATGCAGAATTTCAACCAAATTAACCAGCTATACGGCTTTGATGAGGGTACTTCTGTCCTACAGTATATTTCTCAATTATTGAGCCTGAACTTGCGTCCACATGATTTACTTTGCCGCTTTGCTGGGGATCGCTTTATCGTATTATTGCCCAATACCACAGCACAACAAGCTGAAAAAATTGCCCATCAATTAGAACGTATGATCATAACCAATGCCTATTATCATCGCGATTTGTCTGTCCATATTCCCCTAAAAGCATTAACCACCTCCTGTTCAATTCAACACTATGATCAACCACAACAATTACTCAATGCTTTGAATCAACAACTCATGCAGTTGAAAAAGCATTATGCA
>CAZKJI010000099.1:0-7880 GCA_964553005.1 uncultured Acinetobacter sp.
TGTTCCTTACCTGCTTCCTTACTGAAACGCTCAAACATTTGTTTAAAGCGGTCATAGGTTCCAATTCCCGGTTTCATCATCTTCGACAATGGACCTTGTTCAGTATGCTCAGGTGCAATTTTTAAATAGCCACCCACATGATGCTGTACCAATTCTTTCACATATTCAGGGTTCAATACCGCAAGGTCATAACGTAGACCAGAACCAATCAAAATCTTCTTCACACCTTTGATTTCACGCGCTTTACGATAAAGCTGAACAAGAGGTGCATGATCGGTATGTAGGTTTTGACAAACCCCTGGATAAACACAAGATGGCTTACGACAATTTTTTTCAATTTCAGGGTCGTTACAATGCAAACGGTACATGTTTGCAGTTGGGCCACCTAAGTCTGAAATAATGCCTGTAAATTGAGGTGCCGTATCACGGATCTTTTCAATTTCACGTAAAATTGAATCTTCAGAACGGTTTTGAATAATACGCCCCTCATGTTCAGTAATTGAACAAAAGGTACATCCACCAAAACAACCACGCATGATATTGACCGAGAATTTGATCATATCAAAGGCTGGGAAACGTGCATTTCCATAAGAAGGATGCGGTAAACGTGCATAGGGTAAATCAAACACATAATCCATTTCCTCAGTGGTCAGAGGAATTGGTGGTGGGTTGATCCAGACGTCTCGCTCACCATGACGCTGCACCAAGGCACGCGCATTGCCTGGGTTGGTTTCCAGATGCAGAATACGGTTGGCATGGGCATACAGCACATGATCATTCGCCACCTCTTCAAATGAGGGCAAACGAATCACCGCCAATTCACGTGGAGGTAATTTATGTTTAATCGCTTTTGATGGCGCAGGCTTTAACTGCACAATCTGTGTATCTGGATCGAGCTGATCGCCTTCACGCACGATTGGATTGGCAACGATTTCTTTTTGGAAATTTTGATACTGCGCTAATGAGTTACCTTTTTCTTTTTCAACTTCACAGCCATCAATATCTTCAGTCATGACATAAGGATTAATAATTGGATCGACACGTCCAATGGTATCCACGTCATTACTGGCAATTTCAACGAATTTGGCTTTAGATGCTTTATTATGCTTATTAATAATAAATGCTGTACCACGAACATCTGTAATTTCGTGGATTTTCTCACCTTTGGCTAAACGATGCATCACATCGATAATCGCACGCTCGCCATTACCATACATCAATAGATCAGCTTTTGAGTCCATCAAAATAGAGCGGCGAACTTTGTCAGACCAATAATCATAATGTGCAATACGACGCAAGCTGCCTTCAATACCACCAAGCAAGACAGGAACGTCAGGAAAAGCCTCACGGCAACGCTGACAGTAAACTGTTGCTGCACGGTCTGGACGCTTATTTGCTTCATTGTTTGGCGAATAGGCATCATCGGAACGAATTTTACGATCTGCCGTATAACGGTTGATCATTGAATCCATATTCCCTGCGGTCACACCCCATGCAATGGTTGGCTTGCCTAGCACACGGAAGCTCTCTGCGTTGGTCCAATCTGGTTGTGCAATGATTCCGACACGGAAGCCTTGTGCCTCAAGCACACGCCCAATCACACCCGACACAAATGACGGATGATCAATATAGGCATCGCCACAAACCAAAATAAAGTCACACGCATCCCAGCCGAGTTGATCCATTTCTTCTCGTGACATCGGCAAAAATGGTGCGGGTTCAAAACACGACGCCCAATATTTGTCGTAATCAAACAACGCTTTTGGCGCGGTCTGCATAGTATAGGCAGTAGACATGGCTTGCGAATCTCGGCTAGCAGATGGAGGAGAGACATCTAAAGATGAAAGCCGATCATTTTAGCATGAATTCAATTCATTTTTATAGATCAAAAAACAAACAGAAGCATTTCCCCAAAAAGTATTTGTAACTTATTGAGGAAATAGCATCATAAAATGTTGATAATTATACTTCTTCATTCAAGAAGCCTTCTTTAATTTCAGAAGGTAAATCTTGATGCCACCACGTATAAATAGAAGCTTTAATTTCTTCATCTTCATCAGGATCATTGAATGGCTCATCATCTTCACGAATAAGCTCATCGCCATCAAATTTGAACCAAAACTCCCATGGATCATCATCACCACAGCCCCAAGCTTGTGCATGAATATCAGGTAATAATCCTTTTAAAAATAATAAAATATTTTCAATGTTTTCATCGCCATTTGAGCCATGGGTAAAATCTAGGACAGCAAACCCATCAATATAGTGTAATGTCTCTGGCGCAAGATCATGTTCAATCGAATCAATCAAATCAACTAGCTCTTGAGTAATCTCATCCGCTTGCGGATTGATGAGTAAAGCTGTCTGAATGAACTTTTCTTCATCTCCGTGATGTGTAGTAAATAAGACCTCTAATTGTCCCATGATTGTTGAGTCAGGATGTTTATAATAAACACGACTATGTAATTCCATCTTATCTCCCCCAATTTTAATATTATCTCTACACCCAAATAGGTGCTTGTTTAAATTACTAAATTTTCAGGACTTTTATCAAGTTTATGCGACTTTATTTGTCGTTTTAGTTTCGTTTTTCATTAAGTGTATCGCGAGCGCAAAACCAATCACTAAGACCACTCCGACACTCAAATTAATTCCAATCCATCCAAAATGCTCCCAGACCAAACCACCACTACTCCCAAGCAAACTTGAGCCGATGTAATAGCAAAATAAATACAGCGAAGAAGCTACTGCCCGATATTGTACAGCTTGAACGGAGACCCAACTACTTGCAGTTGAATGTGCAGCAAAAAATGAAAAAGTGAAAATCGTCAATCCCAGTAAAATTGCCCAAAGCGAAGGAATAAGCGTAATGAACAGACCAACCATCATGCTAAATAATAAAAAAGGCAGCACTTTTGCTCGACCATATTGATACCCCCATCGCGCAGCTTTCGGTGAACTATAAATTCCAGCAAGATAAGCAATCGAAATCAAACCAATCCATGTTTGTGATAAATGAAATGGCGCGTCTAATAAGTGGTAACTGATATAGTTAAAAACTGTGACTAGACAGCCCATTAAAATAAAGCCTTGGGCAAATAAAATTCGTAGTTTCGAGTCTTTTAAATTTTGCTCAAACGCGGCTTTAAAACGTGAAAATCGGAATGGAAATGGCTTGAAATGCTGTGATTTGGGCAACAATAAATAAAATAGACAAGCAATAATAAAATTTAGAAAACCAATGATATAGGTTGCAGATTGCCAAGAAATAAAGTCAACCAATACCCCTGCAATTAAACGTCCACCCATGCCGCCAATCGCTGTGCCAGAGATATACAATCCCATCGCAAAACCGATATCTTTCTGCGCAATTTCTTCGCCGATATAAGTCATTGCAACGGCTGCGACCCCACTCACGGCTAAACCAATGAGAATACGGGTGCTGAGAAAAATCTCCCAAATTGGAAACGAAGCACTAATCAATAAGAGAATCGAAACGAGGAATAAGGCACAAACCATGATCGGTTTACGTCCAAAACGATCAGAAATCAAACCTGTGAATAACAGACCAATTGCTAAGGCGACGGTAGAAAAGGATAAAGGAAAACTACTATGCGTCGGTGTGACCTGAAAGAACTTTGCAAAAATTGGCATCATGGGTTGTACACAGTACAGGGATGAGAAAGAGGCAAACCCTGCAAAGAACAATGACCATAAAATCGCGGTAAATGATTTTGAACCATATTCAATATGGGTTTTGACAATGTCCGACATAAATCAGCTTTTTCTACAGGTCTGGTTTGATTTTAGTCTCTTTTAGACTCCCTGTAATGGCTGCCTTTAAAAAACCCTGAAAAGTTGGGCATTGCATATAGTTTTCTGCAAAATGACCCTATATTTTGTAGGCTAAAACGTACATAAGTTGCGGTGATTGGCGAATAGCTGATAGCAGGTTTATCCCCTAAAATACAAATCATAGAGAGACAGGAAGTCTCATTCAGAACAACAAGAAGCACAGGACGTGGTCGTTGACAGGAGTTGGCGGTAAGAAACCAAATATGAGAAAGCCTCGACAGGATGTCGGGGCTTTTTTATTGCTGTGATGTTTAATTCGCATACACATAGAACGATAAAATAATCGCTATTGACTCACTCAATTTGGCTTAATACCATGACTGATCATTTTATTTTTCTGGTTGTTTGCTTTGCACATCCTAACAACTCAACACTATATGCTCGAAAAACCCATCTTGTTACTTTTAAGAATCGGTCTGGTTCTGGCCGCAATCACCCTATCTGCGTGCAGCAGTCTCAGTGGATCATTCAGCAACCGTTCCAACCAGCTTTCATCAGGGCTACAAACTGCATATTCGGTATCCCCTAATACCGCCAATCGCGTTTCGCCCATCATCATTCAAAGCTCAGAGCGTTACAACGTTTCGCCACTTTTAATCGCGGCGATTATTCGACAGGAATCCAACTACAATAGCACCGCACGCTCACCGACGGGCGCAGTGGGACTGACCCAAATCATTCCAAGCCACTGGCGTCAGGCATGTCCTGGCAATCTTTATGATGAAAGTGTCAATATTAACTGTGGCACCCAAGTGCTTGCGACCTACTATAAATCTGCAGGAAGCTGGTCAAAAGCCGTTGCCTATTACAATGTCGGACCAACAGGTTATCAACGCAGTTTCTGGACACGACACAAAGGCAAGAAATATGCAAGATCGGTGAAGCGACATGAAAAGGCTTTAAAGAAAGCCCTTTAAATTAGACAATAAAAAACCATGCGCTCAAGACATGGTTTTTTATATTCAATGACTGATTAAACCTCGTCAAACAAGCCTTCAAACAACACCGAAGATAGATAACGCTCACCACTGTCGGGTAAAATCACCACAATGGTTTTCCCTGCATTTTCTGGACGTTCAGCAATTTGTGCCGCCGCTGCCAATGCCGCGCCACTTGAAATCCCTACTAAAATTCCTTCTTGAGTTGCACACTTTCTTGCCCACTCAATCGCGTCAGTACTATTCACTGGTACAACCTCATCCACCAAATCCAAATCTAAGTTCTTAGGAATGAAGTTAGCTCCAATGCCTTGAATCTTATGCGGTGCGGGTGAAATGCTTTCACCATTTTTAGTTTGTGTAATGATTGGAGATTCAGCAGGTTCAACTGCGACAGAATAAATTGGCTTATTCTGAACTTGCTCAAAATAACGGGAAATGCCAGTAATTGTCCCCCCAGTGCCAACACCTGCAACTAAAATATCCACTTGCCCATTGGTTGCCTGCCAGATTTCTGGGCCTGTGGTATCGACATGAATTTGAGGGTTGGCTGGATTTTCAAATTGTTGTGGTAGGAAATAAAGCTCAGGATTTTCAGTAGCTAAACGAACAGCTTCATCGACAGCCCCTTTCATACCCTTTGCTGGTTCAGTGAGCACTAAATTTGCCCCTAAAGCTTTAAGTACTTTTCTACGCTCTAAGCTCATACTCGCTGGCATGGTCAAAGTAATCGGATAACCTTTTGCTGCTGCAACGAATGCTAACGCAATCCCAGTATTACCACTGGTTGGCTCAACAATATGCATACCAGCTTTAAGTACGCCACGTTTCTCTGCATCAGCAATCAATGCCGCACCAATACGACACTTTACTGAAAATGCAGGATTACGACTTTCAATTTTTGCCAGTACAGTTGCACCTGTTTGAATAGCACGGTTAATGCGTACTAAAGGCGTGTTACCGATTGCTTCGGCATTATTTGAATACACTGCAATACCAAGATTGGCTGGTGTCGGAAATTGTTGATCAGTTGACATGTTATTTCCTTATTAGATTTGGAATGATTCTCAATCATTATAGGCTTGTCAGCAAATGAAGAAAGCTTAAAGCAACTGCTTTTACGAAAAACCATCCTTTTAGAACATAAAAATTCAGTGTTAGGATTGCGTAGCCTCTAACCCCTCATTAACCAACACTTGCTCATTGTCCCCCAATAAAATTGCGACACGACTACAATGAATCACCAAATGCTCTAACCACCGCTGTGCTGCCAGTTGTTCTAATGTATAAGTGGCTGACACCATTCTTGACGAAGATTCTTCAATTATTTTTTGTCGAACTAAATCTTGATGAGCCTGCATTTCTGAGGAAAAATTAGCCAACTCATCGACCAAAGCGTTAGGAATTCGGGTAAAAGGTTCATTCAGCAAATAAGGAATAAATTGCTCAAGAATCACGGCAAAACGATTGGCTAATTCCTCAATATTCCTCTGATTTTGAATACTTTCTATATGAGCCACACTACTTAAATCATTTTTAAGCACCCGTACATACACAACAAGCCTTAACAAAATAACCAAACGATGTTGATCTGCTAAAGATTGTGGGGCTGACATCTTATCAAGATAATTTTCAATTTTTCCCAAAGTGTAATCAAACTCATCGGTTTTGACTAAGGTTGCAACTACTCTGCCACGAATACAACGTACAAAAATGCAGTATATATCTGATATTGAACGTAAAAGTGCACGCTCTACCGCAGCAATTGCCAATGCGGGGACACTATAAAGTGATTCATCGAGATAACGTGTCGTTGAATGCTCTTTTTCTGGTAATAATCGAATAATCAATTGTTCAAATTTAGGCAAAAGCGGCATAAAAATACATGCCCCTAATAAACTAAAAGACGTATGAAATGCAGCAACCAACAACACTGCGCCTAACTGATGAATACCCTCAATATGGTTATATGCCCACACAAATGCAGGTGATAATAAAATAAAGGCAAAAATTGCAGTCACAATATTAAAAATAACATGAACCGCAGCAGTCCGTTTAGCACTTGTCGTTGCTCCGATCGCAGCCAAAACAGCTGTCGCTACTGTTCCAATATTTTGACCAATCACCAAGGCTAATGTTTGTTCCAGATTAATCGTTTGGGTCGATAAAGCAGCCAATGTCGTTGTAATGGCAGCACTAGAAGACTGTAGTACGATCGTCATCAGGACACCGATCAATACTAAAAACAGCCGCATCAGCAGTGTTGGCTCCGCCCAGCGCGACAGATCAATTAACTCTGCAACACCACTCATGGCATCTTGTAAAAGCTGAATACCAAAAAATAATAAGCCAAAACCAGCTACAGTCAGCCCAATAAATGCAACTTTTTCCTTGCCTAATAATTTAAGTAAAGCACCAATCCCGATCAGAGGTAAGGCAAAACTTGAAATGGAAAACTTTAATCCAAGTAAGGCAACCATCCAGCCAGTACTGGTTGTGCCAATATTAGCCCCAATAATGACACCAATTGCATGACTAAAACTGAGCACCCCAGCACTCACGAAACCGATTGTTGCCAAAGTCGTAGCCGTTGAAGACTGCACCACAACGGTTAAACCAATCCCAGATAAAACTGCTTTCATTGGCGAGTTTGTAAAACGGACTAGCCATTGTCGTAGTGCTTCACCCGCAATTGCTTTCAGGCTATCTGTCATCAAAGACATACCTAAAAGAAATAAACCAATTCCACCCATTAATGGAACAATGACATCGAGCACAAAAACGTCCTTTTTATAATTTTCAGATTAAAAACTTAGACTGACTTAGGATTAACTTCGTTTGTTCTATTTAAATATTTATATTTGATTTAGGTATGACAATAAAGTGTTTTTAATACAATTTATTAGCATCACTATAAAAATTGCTAAGCGCTTATTTCCTTTTTCTCGTTGCCATAAAAAACACCCCTAACCGTTAGGTTAAGGGTGTTTTATATTTAAAAGCTGGCGATGACTTACTCTCACATGGCAAACGCCACACTACCATCAGCGCGAAGAGGTTTCACTTCTGAGTTCGGGAAGGGATCAG